>DAOTYR010000260.1:0-5889 GCA_034434655.1 Chloroflexaceae bacterium | reverse complement strand
CCGGGCCGCTCCCCGGTCTGGCGGTGCAGGTGGCCTGCCTGGGGGTGTTGCGGGTCTGGGTGGCGGGTGTTTCCATCCTGGCCGAAGTGGCCGAGCGTGACCGGGGCCGGGCGGGCAGCCACAAGCTGCGCGCGGTGCTGGCGGGGCTGATCCACGCCGGGGGGCGCGGGATCAGCCGCGAGGCGCTGATGGCGGCTGTGTGGGGCCAGGGTGCCGCCGCGAATGGCCTTACGCGCACCCTCGGTTCGCTGCGCGCGCTGATCGTCGAAGCCGGCGGCGAAGAACTGGCCGATGCCGTTCTGCTGGTTGATGAGGATCGCTGCCTGCTCCATCCCGACCATGTGCAGAGCGATGCCGCCATCTTTGAACGGCTCTGCGTCCTCGCGGCGGAGCTTGAGGAGCAGGAGGGGTTGGCAGCCGCGGCGCCGCTGTATGCCCAGGCGCTTGAATTGTACCGTGGCCCCTATATGGCCAATGTCTCTGGTGCCTGGAGCGCACTGATCGAGCGCCGCAACCTCCTGGCCGGCGATTTCTTGAATCTCGTCGAACGCCTGGCCGCGCATGCCTTCAACGAGCGTCGCTACCACGAATGTGCCCGCCTGTGCGACCTGGCCCTGGCTGAGGACCCTGCCGCCGATGATCTGACGGTCTGGCTGCTGCGCGCTTATGCCGGGCTTGGCCATTACGCCGAGCTGGAGCACGCCTTCCAGCACTACCTGCGGGCGGCCCGCGTCGATCCGCGCGCTGGCAATGACCCGGTGGTGCGGGTCTATGCCCGATTGCGGCAAGAACGCGCAGTGGGACTGTAGGTGCCATTTGAGACCTGAGGCATGGTTCAAAACCCGCGGTTTGCGCTTGACAGTCTGGCGGGGAGGTGTGGAGGGGCCTGGCTCCTCCACACCTCCCCCGTGGTCCTGTGTGGCGGCGAACTGGCACGTGCGTTTGAGCCATGACTTAGATTGCAGATTGGAGATTGCCGCTCACTGCACCGGTCGTCCATGCGGCTCGCGCCGCGCACGAACAGGATGAACATAGATTTCTTCTTGGGAGGGCGCAGCCCTCCCAGACCCTCCCACCGGGCGGGGGGATAGAGGTTTCCCCATCCCCCCTGCGCACGGGCTGCGCCTTCACCTTCCCGCGGGCGGGGGCGTGGGGAAACCCGGTTTCCCCATGCCCCTGCGCACGGGCTGCGCCCTCCCAAAGCCTCCCAGGGGCCGGGGCCTGGGTGCGCGGGCCTCCGGCCAGCGTCCGCTGAGGGATGGGGAAACCCGGTTTCCCCACCCCCCTGCTTTAGCGGCCTATATTCACGTTAGGAAGCGCTCCAGCCCTCACGAGCTTGCGGCGTCGCTATGAGGCTTTGGCAGCCAATGATTTTCGCCCCCGTAGGGGGGCGAAATGTTTTTTGCAGGCCCAGACCTGTCCGCCGCGGCACCAGAAGCCTGCCTATCGCTAAACGTGATTCCATTCCTCACTTGATTCGGTTTCCAAACCGTGTAGGATTGCTATTAGTACGAATGGAATACATAGATTACAGGAAGATTACAGCAAAAATTATCAATTTCTGGTAACAAATTGGTAATTTGTAATCGCTAACCTAAGCGAAAGTACATAACAGCGCTGCGCTCCCTTCCGAATCCACCTTTCTACTATATCCAATCCTAGTGACGAGGAGGAGCCTGTGGTCTCGACGACCTTTCATCGCTATCCGACCCTGCCCGGCGCGTTCGAGGATGCTCTCTCCCCTATCCACACGACCGTTCTGATCCCCGTCTATAACGAAGAAGCGGCCCTGCCCCGCGTGCTGGAGGATGTGTTCGCCAACGTGGGGCCTGGCTATGAGATCCTGGTCGTTGACGATGGCTCCAGTGATGGCACCATCGCCGTGGCCCAGGCTTACCCCTGCCGGGTTGTCAGCCACGAGGCGAATCGCGGCAAGGGCGCCGCGATGCGGACCGGTCTCGCCCATGCCCGTGGCGAGAAGGTCATCTTCATTGATGGCGATGCGACCTATCCCGCCAGCGCCATCCCCGAGATCTCCCGCCAGCTCGACCGCTACGATCTGGTGCGCTGTGTGCGCCACGATGGGCGCGATAAGATCCCGTTCGTCAATCGCCTGGGCAACCTCTTCTTCGATCACCTGATCCGTAGCGTGCACCGGGTCGAGGGCAGCGACGTGCTCAGCGGCCTCTACGGGTTGCATCGCCGCCATCTGCTGGCGATGCAGCTCGAGTCCGATGGCTTCGACATCGAGACGGAGATTATGGTCAAGGCCGGCTTGCTGGCCCTCACGGCCCACAGCATGCCCATCCAGTACCACGAGCGTATCGGCGAGAAGAAGCTGAAGCCCTTGCGCGACGGCTGGGCCATCCTCCTGCGCGTCCTGCGACTGGCCGCGATCTTTAATCCCTTCGCCACGTACATCATGCCCGGGCTCATGCTCTGGCTGCTGGCCCTCGCGGCCCTGCTGATCCCGCACCACGGCCCATCTGGCGTCTCCGGCAGCGAGCCAGCCATGATCGTCGGCGCCATGGCTTTCCTGACCGGCTTCCAGTTGCTGATGCTGGGCGGGGTGGTGCACCTGTACCTTACCCGACACGGGATGCGCCGGCCCAATCGCATGCTCGATCTGCTGACCCGGCAGCCGGTGCGCCTCGCCAACTATGCTTTCGCCGGGTTGCTCGTCCTTGTGGGTAGTCTCTGGACGCTTGGCCTCGCCAGCCAGTGGGCCCGGGGCGATCTGGCCTCGTTCCGGCCTGGCGAGGAGTTGATCCTCGCCCTGGCGATGGTCGTCGGTGGCACGAAGCTCTTTGCCACGAACCTGCTCGTGGCGTTGTTTGCCTCGCACACCGCAGGCAACCCGCGCGCCCAGGATCGTCGCAGTGACGCGCTTAGTCCGGTGAACGTCGAGCCAATCCATTGAGTGCCCGGAAGACAGGAGGTGTGTCATGACAGCCCCGATGGATCTGCCGGTCTCGGTGATCATCTGCGCCTACACCGAGGCCCGCTGGACGGATCTGCGCGCCGCCATCGCCGCGCTGCGGACGCAGCAGGTGCCGCCGCACGAGATGATCGTTGTGGTGGATCACAATCCGGCCCTCTTCGAGCGGGCCAGCGCGGAGCTGGCCCTGGAGGGCGCGCGGGTGCTCGCCAACACTGGCCCGCGAGGCCTTTCGGGGGCCAGGAACGCCGGTGTGGCCCATGCCCGAGGCGCGATCCTTGCCTTTCTCGACGATGATGCCATCCCCGAGGCCGACTGGCTGGCTCGTCTCCTCGAAGCGTACCGCGATCCACGGGTGATAGCCGCCGGCGGGGCGATTGAGCCGCTCTGGCCCGCCGGGCGCCCGCGATGGTTCCCCGAGGAGTTCGACTGGGTGGTCGGGTGTACCTACCGGGGCGTGCCGACCGCGCCAACGCCGGTGCAACGCCTCATCGGATGCAATATGTCCTTCCGGCGCGAGGCGTTCGACCTGGCGGGCAGTTTCCGCAGCGAGATCGGCCAGGTGGGCGATGATCTGATGCGCAGCGATGATACCGAGTTTACCATCCGCCTGTGGCAACGCTGTGGTGATCGGGTCCTGCTCTTCGTGCCCCAGGCGCGGGTGCGCCATCGGGTGACCGAGGGCCGCGCAAGCTGGGCCTATTTTCGCTCGCGGTGCTATGCGGAGGGCTTCTCCAAGGCCCAGATGGCCCGCCTGGTCGGTTCCCGCGATGGGCTGGCCGCCGAGCGCGACTATGTGGCGCGCACCCTGCCTGCCGGCGTGGCCCGTGGGTTGGCGGAGAGCGTCACCGGGCGCGATGCCGCCGGAATACGGCGCTCAGGCGCCATCCTGGCCGGCCTCGCCATCACCGGCTTCGGCTATGTGAGCGGCGCGCTGGTGGGCCGGCTCGATGCGCAGCGCCGCCAGGGGCTCGTCCAGTACCTGCTTCCGCGAGGCGCCCGATGAAGATCGCCCAGATTACATCAGGCTACTATCCCGACCTGGGCGGAATCGAGGGCCATGTCCAACTGCTGAGCGAGGCGTTCGTCCGGCGCGGGCATCAGGTCACGGTGCTGGCCGAAAGTCGGCAGCCGGGGCTGGCGGCGGTGGAATGGATCAACGGCGTTGAGGTGCGCCGCTTCCCCGCCGTCGGACGGGGGGTGTGCCGCTATCCCCTGGGCATGCTGCGCTACCTGCGCGCCCACGCCGGCGCCTGGGATGTGGCCCATGCCCACAATTACCACGCCTTGCCACTGATCCTGGCCTGTCTCGCCCGCCCGGCGCCGCTCGTGCTTACGCTGTACTACCACGGCAAGGGCCATACCGCGCTGGCGAACCTGCTGCACCGGGTTTACACGCCGGCGACCAGGGCGCTGATCCGGCGCGCGGAGGGGATCGTCTGCCCCTCAGAGGCCGAGGCGGCGCTTGTCAGCCGCACCTTTGGCCCCGATCCGCGCCGGATGCGCGTCGTTCCCACGGTGGTGGCGCTGGTTGACGCCGCATGCGCCGATGCGGAGCTGCCGGCCTGGGTGGAGATGCGGGCGCCCGCGTGCCTCCTCAGCGTCGGACGGATGGAGTCTCACAAGCGGACCGACCGGCTGATCGCGGCCCTGCCCCATCTCCCGACCGGCTATACCCTCACCCTGGTCGGCAGTGGGCCGGAACGCGAGCGGCTGGAGCGGTTGGCCGACGAGTGCGGGGCGCGGCCCAGGGTGCATTTCGCCGGCCGGGTGAGCGACGCCGAGTTGCGCGCCTGGTACCGCCGCGCCGGGGTGCTGGTGTCGCTCTCGGAGGCCGAGTCGTTTGGGCGCACCATCGTCGAGGGATTGGCGCTGGGGTGCCGGGTGGTGTGCAGCGACATCCCGGCGCACCGCGAGTTCGCCCGGCGCTACCCCGAGTGGGTGACGCTGGTTCCAGCGGACGCCGACCCCGGGAGCCTCGCGGCGCTGCTCGACGCGACGGCCCGCCGCGAGGCAGGCGCTCCGCCTGATGTGCAGCCGTACTCCCAGTCGGCCATTGCCGATGCGATGCTGGCGATCTACGCCGCGACGGCCCGTTTCGGGGCGTTATGCGCCCCTCAGGAAGCTGCTCTGGAGGTGGCAGGCGATGCGTATCGTCATTCTTAACACCTATAGCTGGCTCAACAAGGGCGATGCGGCGATCGTGCTCGGCACCGTGCATGCGCTGCGCGCCATCGTGCCCGAGGCCGAGATTACGGTCGTCTCGCTCACGCCGGAGATTGACCGGCCCCACTATGCCGCCGAAAAGCTGCGGGTCGTGGCCGGGCCCTTTGGTCTGTTCTATGCCGCGCATATCCCCGCGGGGGTGCGTGCCGGACGCTTTGCGGTCGGGTACCTGGCCCTGCTCGGGGCGCTGCTCGCCAGCCGCCTGACGCGCCGGCCGCTCCCGCGCTGGTGGCCCGCCGGGCTGCGCGAAGTGGCGGACGCCATCGCCGAGGCCGATGTGGCGATCAGTTGTGGGGGCGGTTTCTGGCAGGATAGCTGGGGGCCGGGCGTGCTCGTCCACGTGGCCCAGGTGCTGGCGGCCCTGGTATCCGGTGTGCCCGTCGTCTGCCTCGGGCAGAGCGTCGGCCCCTTCCGCAGCGCGCGCCTCCGCGCGCTCGTGGGCGCCGTGCTGCGTCGGACCGACACGGTGGTGATCCGCGAGAGCGAGTCGCTGGCGACCATCCATGCCATGCGCATCGCCCCGGAGCGCCTTCAGTTCGGCACCGACATGGCCTTCGCCCTCGACCGTGACCGGCCTGCGCGTCGCGCCACTGCGCCTCGTTCGGGGCGCCTGCGGGTCGGGGTTACCGCGCGCAACTGGTCGTTTCCCCATGCGCTGGATCGCCATGCGGCGCAGCGGCACTACGAGAACGCCCTGGTGGAGGCCCTGGAGCATCTGCTGGCCG
>DAOTYR010000259.1:0-4228 GCA_034434655.1 Chloroflexaceae bacterium | reverse complement strand
CCTCCAGCACGCGCGGATCGAGCGGCGTGGTGGCCGCATGATCCAGGTATATGGTACGCTCGCTCATCAGTGACTCCTCTGCGGAGGGACACGAAGGGTAGTATACCATACCCGATTTATGTGCAACGGGTCCCGGGATAGACGGTCATGCGCTGGGGAAACCAGGTTTCCCCATACCCCTGCGTGAGGGCTGCGCCCTGCCACACCCTCCTGCAAGGAATGGAAATAGGTTGTTCTTGGGAGGGCTGCGCCCTCCCAAACCCTCCCGCGGGCGGGGGGCTGGGGAAACCGGGTTTCCCCAGCCCCCTGCGCAAGGGCTGCGCCCTCCCAAACCCTCCCGCGGGCGGGGGTATGGGGGAACCAGGTTCCCCCATGTTCACGTTAGCCGTGCATGTGGCTACGCCACACACGAAAGGAATGGAAACAGGTTGTTCTTGGGAGGGCTTTGCTCGCCCAGATCCTCCCGGCGGGTGAGGGGATGGGGAAACCCGGTTCCCCATCCCCCTGCGTGAGGGCTGCGCCCGCCCAAACCCTTCCGCCGGCCAATCTACCCCGCCCGGCCCCTATGGCGCCTCGAGGCGCGCGCCGCCGGCCTCGACACGCACCCGGCCCGCCGTGCCCGGCGGCAGTTCGATGGCCAGGGGCAGGTCGGGGCGCAGGGTCAGCGGGGCGCTGCGGAACACCTCGCGCCCCTCGAGGCTCACCGTCACTGTCGCGCGGGGTACGATGCGCGGCGTCGCCAGGGTCACTGTCAGTCCGCCATCGTCGCGATGCGTGAGGCCCAGGGCGCCGTCCGCCGTGGCCGTCACCAGGCGGCCCAACCCCCACAGGGGCAGCCAGACGCTCTCGATGCCGCGCGTCGCCCCAGGCGCCAGGGACGGGTCGTCCCAGAAGGTCGCCTGGGCTCCGCTCCAGAGTTCGACGTAGCCGCTGTCGTCGTCGGTGTACAGGCGCGGGTCATTGTGTGGCCCAAAGCCGAAGATCTTGCCGCCAGCAACGCCCGAACCGTGCGCCACCGCCACCCCGCTGTCGGCATTCACGTCATAGACCCCCAGAAATGGCGGCGGTTCAGGGGTGAAGGCCCCCAGATACCCCGTCCAGGCAGCGGGATCGCTCAGGTCGCGCCCATCGTGGCGCGGCCAGGCGATACGCCCGCGCGGGCCGGGCAGCCCCGGGTCGCCGGTAGCATGGACGATCATCTCCCCGGCGGGGACCACAAAGCGCAGGCCCGGCCCCACCCGGTTGTCGCCTGCCGGGCTGAGCATGGCGTTGGTCCACATCTGCAGCGGCTGCGCGGCGCCAGCAGGGTTGCGCGCCGCCAGGCGGGCTACGAAGCGCGCCTCCTCAGCGCGCAGAGTGATGCTGCCGCTCACGGCGAAGCCCCGCTGCCGCTCGCTGGTCGAGGTTCGCACCGTTACCGCGTCGCGGCCGCGGGTCACCGTCAGGTCCCAGGGGAGATGTTCCAGATAACCGTGCTCCTCGGTGGGTACGGCCCACTCCAACCCACCCACCCCCAGCCACCAGCCACGTTGGCCGAAGGGCGCGGGTTTGATCACCGGGTTCTGGTAGAAGATCGCCCGCCCGCTGGCACGATCCACCGCCTGGAGCAGGCGCCCGCCCAGCTCCGGCAGAAAGGTCAGGCTGAGGAAGCGGTTTTCGACCACCACCGCCCGGTAGGCGCGGGGCCGTGGCGGGCCTGCCTGGCTCAACTCAAGGCGTTCGTAGGGAAAGATTGGATCATCGGGCGAGGTGGGACGCCGCGCCGGCGCCAGGTCGTAGGTCGGGATCGTCAGGGTGGTCTCGCGCACACTGAGCGGTTGGGAGGGCACCGGACGGGCATAGCGCAGTTCGTGGCCATGGCGCCAGCGCAGGTAGTGCTGGCCCACGTTGCCCATCTCCACCCGCCAGCGTTCGGGGTTGGCGGGTGTGTAGGTGAGCAGCCGGCGCTCGAAGGCCTGGACCAGCACCGTCGTGTCGCGCCCACCCACCCGCGCGCGCGCCCAGAACGGCTCGGTGATCGGGCGCCCGAAGATGAAGAGCGGGTCGAGCCAGGCCCGCTGCTGTTCCATAAAGCGCTCGAACACCAGGGGCACGTTGCGTCCCGTCACTTCATCATACCGCGCGATGGCGGTTTCGGGGCGCGCCAGGTCCGGGTCGGCGCCGCTGCCGGCGGGGCCAAAGGTGGCGCTGACCGGCTCGCCGAGGCGGGGCGGGGCGCGCCCGGCGCCGTCGAGCGCGGCCAGAGGCGCGAGCATGGCGTAGGTGGGCGCGTCGGGATTGCCGGTCAGATCGCCGGCCACGGGAATGGCGGCTGGCGCGCGGGGCACGAAGGTTGTCGCTCCAACCTGCACCCGTCCGCTGATCATCTCGACCACCAGCAGGCCCGTGGTCACGAACCAGGGCGAGCGGCGGTTCCCGGCGGGGTCGCCGATCTCCATGCGCCCCTTATCGAAGTACTGCACCAGACGCGCGCCGCCGGGCGCCTGATCGTAGCGCTCGTAGCGCCGCTCACCAGGCAGGGCGCCCCATGTCCACGAACGACTGGCCCCGCCCGCTACCGGCAGGTCGGCTCGCGCCCACAGGTCGCGAAAGGCCGGGTCGGCAAACCCATCGGGAACGGCGGGGTTGGCCAGGGCCACCGGCGAGCAAAGCGCCAGCGCCAGCAGCAGGATGAGCGAGGAGAGGGAGAATGCCCGAAGGGACCCGCGACCCTCGGGATGGAAGCGTTGCATGCAAGGCATGTTTCAAACACACGTGACAGTTCGCCTCGACACGGGAACCCAGGGGTGGCTGTGGAGGGGCCAGGACCCTCCACACACCTCCCCGCCAGACTGTCTTGAACCATGCCTAAGGCATGGTTCAAACGAACCTGGTAATCCAGCCTTCAACTCTACAGCTCTACACCTCCACAGCTCTACAGACCGGTTCGGTAGAGGCGTGGAGCTGTGGAGGTGTGGAGCAACGGTCAAGCTAGAACGCCCGATCCCGAACCGTGCCCAGGGTTCCTGCTCCTCCTCCTGGCCCGTCCTGGGCCGGGGTATGGGGCAACCGGGGTTGTCCCGTACCCCCCACCCGGCCCCGGGGCCGCCCTCGGGCACGGACGCGGGGAAAGCGGGGTTCCCCGACACCCAACCTGAAAGGTGGGCACGACAGCCGCTGTTCCTCGGAGAGCGAAGCCCTGCCGAGGGGTAACTGTTTACACGTGGGGTAACCCACGCGCCTGGGAGCGAGGGCAGGACGCCCTCGTCGCGTCTCCGCGGGCAAGCTGCCCGCGCTCCCGGGAGACATATGAACACTTACGCCGAGGGAAGCTTATGTGCACCTCACAACGCCGAACGGCCCCGGAAAACCAGGCGGCTCAGGAAGATCAAAATGATCGCCCCAACCAGCCGCGACGAGAAAGGTGGTCAGGTTAAAGCCGCTGGTCAGGTCCACCCCCAGGAAGATCGACGTGAGCCAGCCGCCCAACCAGGCGCCGACCACTCCCAGCAGCAGGTCAATGTACCAGGGGTAGCTGCTGCGCATCACCCAGCCGGCCACTCCACCAACGATCAAACCCATCACGATCCACAGAATGAAGCCCATGATATGCCTCCCGTAAACGAGGTGCCGCCGAGGGCTGCGCCCTCCGCCGTTCATGATTGCCGAAGCTCGTTAGGAAATCAGATGCGGCAATCTGCAATCTACAATCCACAATCTAAATAGGATTACGCCCGCGAGAGCGACTCGGCCAGCCGCTTGAGTTTCTGGAGCGTATTCTTGACCCGCAGAGCATCGACCGGATTGCCGCCGGCCACGAAGTTGCCTAGCAAGCCGCCTGGCACATCGTAGGCGTAGGTGTAACGCACTCGCGAGTCCCTGGCCCCAACCTTGAGAAAGCCTCCTGAGCGGTCAATATCGAAGGTGTGATGGCGCTCATCGTTGCCCATGCGGGTGGCCAGTTTGAGGATCATGCGCTTCTGGTCCACGTCCAGGACGGCGCCAGCGCCGCTGTCGTTGCCGTGGCGCCACTGAAAGGATGCCCCGGGCGCCGCCTCGGTCAGTCCTTCGACCTGCTCCATTTGCTCGATCCACAGGGGCCACTTCGACGGGTCGGTGATCAACTCCCAGACCGTCTCCGGGGTTGCGTTGATGTCCACATGCTGTTCGAAGGTAACCGCCATGCCTGTCTCCTTTCCGGTATGTCCGGCAGGTTCGCTGTTCCTCGCTGGGCGAAAAGATGTTCCTG
>DAOTYR010000258.1:0-1769 GCA_034434655.1 Chloroflexaceae bacterium | reverse complement strand
CCTCCAGCACGCGCGGATCGAGCGGCGTGGTGGCCGCATGATCCAGGTATATGGTACGCTCGCTCATCAGTGACTCCTCTGCGGAGGGACACGAAGGGTAGTATACCATACCCGATTTATGTGCAACGGGTCCCGGGGAAGATGGTCATGCGCATGGCGCACAACGCCGCGATGAAAAAAGTTGTTCCTGGAAGGGCTGCGCCCTTCCAAACCCTCTCGCTGAGTAAGAGAATGGGGAAACCGGGTTTCCCCAGCCCCGCGCCCGCGGGAGGGTTTGGGAGGGCTGCGCCCGCCCAAGAACAACCTGTTTCCATTCCTTGCAGGAGGGTGTGGCAGGGTGCAGCCCTCACGCAGGGGTATGGGGAAACCTGGTTTCCCCATTCTCTTACTCAGTAGGAGGGTTTGGCAGGGCTGCGCCCTTCCAGGAACAACTTTTTTCATCGCGCCGTTGTGCGCCATGCACATGACCGTCTACCCCGGGACCCGTTGCGTGTAAACCGGGCATGGTATACTACTCTACGTGTCCCTCCCCAGAGGAGTCACTGATGAGCGAGCGTACCATATACCTGGATCATGCGGCCACCACGCCGCTCGATCCGCGCGTGCTGGAGGCGATGCTGCCCCACCTCACGGAGCACTACGGCAATCCATCGAGTATCCATCGCCAGGGGCGCGCGGCGCTGCAGGCCCTCGACGATGCCCGTGAGCAGGTGGCCCTGGTGCTGGGCTGCTCGCGCCGTGAGGTGATTTTCACCGGCGGCGGAAGCGAGAGCATCAACCTGGCGGTCAAAGGCGCGGCGCTGGCCCGGCGCGCGGCAGGCGCGCAGGCGCACCTGATCGTCAGCGCCATCGAACACCACGCCGTCCTGCACGCCGGGGAATACTTGCAGCAGCAGCACGGCTTCGAGGTGACGCTCCTCCCCGTAGATGAAGGCGGCCTGGTGCGCCCTGACGATCTGCGGGCCGCGCTGCGACCCGACACGGCCCTGGTGTCGGTGATGTACGCTAACAATGAGATTGGCACCATCCAGCCGATTGCCGAACTCGGGGCGATCTGCCGGGAGGCGGGCGTGCCCCTGCACACCGATGCGGTGCAGGCCGCGGGCGCACTGCCGCTGGATGTCGAGGCGCTCAAGGTTGATTATCTGAGCCTCACCGCCCACAAGTTCTACGGCCCCAAGGGCGTAGGTGTGCTTTACGCGCGCCGCGGCGCGCCATTGCTGCCGCAGATCAACGGCGGGGCCCAGGAGCGGCGGCGGCGCGCCGGCACCGAGAACGTGGCCGGCATCGTCGGTCTGGCCGCGGCCCTGACGCTTGCCGAGGAGCGCCGCCCCGCCGTCACGGAACGTATGCGCACCCTCCGCGAGCGCCTGATTGACGGGGTGCTCGCCGCCGTGCCGGATAGCTGGCTCAATGGCGACCGCGTCCAGCGTCTGCCCGGTAACGCCAACCTGGGCTTCGCCGGCATCGAGGGCGAAAGCCTGCTCCTGTTGCTCGATCAGGCGGGCATCTGCGCCAGCAGCGGCTCGGCCTGCACCAGCGGGTCGCTGGAACCCTCCCATGTGCTGCTGGCCCTGGGCCTTTCTCCTGCAGCCGCCAACGCCTCGGTGCGCTTTTCGCTGGGCCATGGCGTGACCGAGGCCGACATCACCTACGTGCTTGAGACCCTCCCGCCGCTGGTGGCGCGCCTGCGGGCGGTTGCCGCGCAGGGCGCCGAACGCGAGCCCATCGCGGCGTAGCGACCCTGAGACAACCGTTCGGAGGAGCGC
>DAOTYR010000257.1:0-2057 GCA_034434655.1 Chloroflexaceae bacterium | reverse complement strand
GTTGGGCGTCTATGATCTCGATCTTCCCCCCCGGCTGAACCTGAGCAGTCAGCCGTAGCGCGGCTTGCATAGGTCGTCCTTTCTCTTGCGCGTTGTCCATCACTCAGCACATATGCTGTCCGGTCGGCGATGCCGTGATACGATTCGGGCGCGGAGCACCCCGAACGCTTTGTGCATAGCGCGACACTGTCACCGGTAGCGATACTGGCTGGTCGGCGTTCATCGGCGCGTCTGGCGATGCGAGCGGTGACGTATCTGCTGGCTGTCAGTATATCTGATGCGCTATAGGCGGGCAATGCCAACCGTTCAGGCGGGGGGTGACGTAACATCTTGCGCGGCGCCTCATGCCGTCGGGCTGATGGTCCTTGCAGAAATGCTCCGCTGTCCGCTCCGCGCCCGGCGGCTCATGAGCCGTCCATGCGGCTCCGCCGCGCACCGACGGGATGAACATCCTTCTTGGGAGGGCTACGCCCTCCCAGACCCTCCCAGGAGCCGGGGCCTGGGTGCGCGGGCCTCCGGCCCGCATCCGCAGGGGATGGGGAAACCTGGTTTCCCCATCCCCCGCTTGAGGGCTACACCCTCCCACACCCACCCGCAGGCCGGGGTCCGGGGAACCCCGGTTTCCCGATACTCCCGCCTGCGGTACAATGCGCTGGTGATACCGCGCCAGGGGGCGTGAGTCCCCGCGATGCGCCCCTGGCCATGCGAAGCGAGAGAGACCATGACCTACCAGCAAGAACTTCTGGCGAAGATCGCGGCGCGCAGCGCCGTTGTGGGGGTGATCGGCATGGGCTATGTCGGTCTGCCGCTGGCAGTGCGGGCCGCCGCGCAGGGCTTCCGCGTGCTGGGCTTCGAGGTGAACCCCGAACGGGTGGCCCAGATCAACGCCGGCCAGAGCTACGTGGGCGACGTGCCCGGCGCGGCCCTGGCCGATCTGCGCGCCGGTGGTCGCCTCGAGGCCACCACCGCGGTCGAGCGCATGGCCGCCTGCGACCTGCTGATCATCTGCGTGCCGACCCCGCTCAACCAGACCCGCGACCCCGATCTGCGCCACGTCGAGGACGCCGCCGCGGCGATTGCCCGCAGCCTGCGCCCGGGCCAGTTCATCGTCCTCGAAAGCACCACCTATCCCGGCACCACCCGCGAGGTGGTGCAACCGCGCCTCGATGCGCGCGGTCTCCAGGTGGGCCAGGACTACTTCCTGGCCTTCTCGCCCGAACGGATTGACCCCGGGCAGACCAGCAGCAAGGGCTACGGCGTCGAAAACACACCCAAGGTGGTCGGCGGCGTCACCCCGGCCTGCACCGAACTGGCGGGGGCCTTCTACCGCCACATCACCAGCGAGGTGGTGCCGGTCTCATCGCCGGATGCCGCCGAAATGACCAAACTTTTCGAGAATATCTTTCGAGCGGTGAACATCGCCCTGGTGAACGAACTGGCCTTGCTCTGCGACCGCATGGGCCTCGACGTCTGGGAAGTGGTTGACGCCGCCGCCACCAAGCCCTACGGCTTTATGAAGTTCACGCCGGGGCCAGGATTGGGCGGCCACTGTATCCCGATCGACCCCTATTATCTCACCTGGAAGGCCCGCGCCTACGACATGAACACGCGCTTCGTCGAACTGGCGGGCGAGATCAACACCCAGATGCCCCGCCACGTGCGCGACCTGGTTGCGCGCGCCCTCAACCGCCAGCGCAAACCGCTCAACGGCTCGGTCGTGGTGCTGCTGGGAGTCGCTTATAAGCCTGACGTGGACGATTATCGCGAGTCGCCGGCATTAAAAGTGATGGACCTGCTGGCTGCCGAGGGGGCCGTGGTGGTCACCTGTGATCCCCACGTGCGGCGCTTCGAGACCCACGACGGGCGCGCCTTCGAGACCACACCGCTCACCGACGAGGCGCTGCGGGGCTGCGACTGCGCGGTGATCATCACCGCGCACAGCGCCTTTCCTTACCAGCGGATCGTCGAACTGGCCCCGGTGGTGGTGGATACGCGCAATGCCACCCGGCTCCTGCCGGCGGAGCTGCGGGCCCGCGTGGTGCGGTTGTGATCCCATG
>DAOTYR010000256.1:0-7675 GCA_034434655.1 Chloroflexaceae bacterium | reverse complement strand
GTTGGGCGTCTATGATCTCGATCTTCCCCCCCGGCTGAACCTGAGCAGTCAGCCGTAGCGCGGCTTGCATAGGTCGTCCTTTCTCTTGCGCGTTGTCCATCACTCAGCACATATGCTGTCCGGTCGGCGATGCCGTGCTACGATTCGGGGCGCGGAGCACCCCGAACGCTTTGTGCATAGCGCGACACTGTCACCGGTAGCGATACTGGCTGGTCGGCGTTCATCGGCGCGTCTGGCGATACGAGCGGTGACGTATCTGCTGGCTGTCAGTATATCTGATGCGCTATGAGCGGGCAATACCAACCGTTCAGCCGTCCATGCGGCTGCGCCACACAACGCCACAATGAACATACGTTTGTTCTTGGGAGGGCTGCACCCTCCCAAACCCTCCCAGGGGCCGGGGCCTGGGTGCGCGGGCCTCCGGCCCGCATCCGCAGGGGTATGGGGAAACCTGGTTCCCCCATACCCCTGCCCCGGTGGCCTATTTTTAGTTACACCACAAGCAGGGTGGTGAAGCGCCAGACCGCGCCAGGGGCAGCGGCCCCGGGAGCAAGGAGGAGCCATGCGAAGAGAGAAAGCCGCCCGAAGGGGCGCGGCGGGCCAGGCGCTGGTCCTGGTGGCGGTCATGCTACCGGTGCTGATGGCCTTTGTGTTGCTGGTCGTGGAGGTGGCCGAACGCTGGATGCAGGTAGCCATGCTGGAAGACGCGCTGCAACAGGCCACCCGTTCGGCGGTGCAAACGATGGACTACGCCGCCTTTGCGCGCAACGCCACGGGCCTGCGGGCAACGACGGCCTGCGCGCAGGTGCGGCGGGCCGACGCGGCAGCGGCGGCATGCCGGGCCGTCATTGACCAGGCGTCGGCCTACTTTCGCGCCAATTTGCGCGGGGTGCGCGGGTTGGCGGAGGACCCGGAGGCGCTGGCCGACCGGGTGACGTGGACGGTCCTGCCGACGGGGGGCACGTGTAGCTACAGCAGCGCACAGGCGCGCCCCGTCACCGAGGCGACGCCGCTGCTGTGCGCCGAGGTGCGCCCGGTGATGCAGGGAATCGTTGGCTGGGGCCGGTTTACGCCCCTGATTGTGGCTGGAGAGACGCTGGAACCCATTCGTTGAGGTTGAGACGGAGGAACGATCCGATGACGACGCTCACACCCACATCGGCCCCGTTGAGCCAGGCCCTCGCCCGCAAGCGCGGCAACCCGCTGTCCGCGGTGTTGCTCGGCTTCGGGCTGATCGTCGCCGTGACCTTCGCGGTCCTTGGTTACCTGGAGAGCCAGAAGACCGAGACCCTGGTCGTACTGGCGCGCGACGTGCCTTATGGCCGGCAGATCACCGCCGAGGACATCAGCCTGATCCAACTGCCGCTCCACCGCCCCGCGCAACTTGCCGGCATCAGCGACCCCGCCGCCGTGGTGGGCCGCTACGCCGCCCGCGACCTGGGCGCGAACGATCTGGTGCAGGCCCCCATGCTGCTGGCCGAGCCACCCGCGCAACCTGTGTATCCCAATGGGCAGGCACTGTCGCCCGACATGGTGCCGCTACCCTTCCCAACCGCGACCATCGGCCCGCTGAGCCATCGCGACCGGGTGAACATCGGCTTCAACGACCGCAGCGGCGCGCCTGATCTGTGCGATCGGGCCAGACGTAGCGCCGAAGGCGACAGCCCCTCGCTCATCCCGTCCACCGGCGGAAACGCTCAGCCGCGGCCCTACGCCTGCCGCCTGCTCAGTTCGGTGCGGGTGCTCTACGTGGACGAGGCCGCCGGGGTGGCCTATCTCGAACTCACTCCCTACCAGGCCCATACCATCTGGGCGCTTCAGGCCGCTGGTCTCGAGTTGTGGGGCGAACGTTACGGGTCCACCTCCGCGCCGCTGAACGCTCTTGATCGGCTCGACATCGGCCAGGTGAGCGCCGAACGCCTCGACGCGCCGGCGACCGTCGATCCTGCGGCAACCGCGACGCTCCCCGGCGCGCGCAGCCCGGTTCCCGGAAGCCCTCAGCCGTAAATGCTGGCGGGGAAACCCGCCCATCAGGTATGGGGTGGGGAAACCGGGTTTTCCCCATACCGTCCCGCGGGCAGGGGTGGGGGGAAACCGGGTTTCCCCGTGATGAAAAAAGGTTGTTCCTGGGAGGGCGTAGCCCTCCCAGACCCTCCCACCAGGTGGGGGGATGGGGAAACCCGGTTTCCCCATCCCCCTGCTCGAGGGCTGCGCCCTCTCACCCCTCTCCGAGGGGCTACGCCGCACATCACGGGGATAAGGTTGTTCCTGGGAGGGCTGCGCCCTCCCAGACCCTCCCGTGAATGGTCTGTTTTCACATCAGCCGTCCATGCGGCTCCGCCGCGCACCGACGGGATGAACATCCTTCTTGGGAGGGCTGCGCCCTCCCAAACCCTCCCAGGGGCCGGGGCCTGGGTGCGCGGGCCTCCGGCCCGCGTCCGCTGAGGTATGGGGAAACCCGGTTTCCCCACCCCCCTCGCCGAGGGCGTATGTTCACGTTAGCCGTCCATGCGGCTCCGCCGCACAACACCGCAATGAACATAAGGTTGTTTTTGGGAGGGCTGCGCCCTCCCAGACCCTCCCGCGGGTGGGGGCATGGGGAAACCCGGTTTCCCCATCCCCCTGCGGGGCGGGGGCGTGGGGAAACCGGGTTTCCCCACACCCCTCGCCGAGGGCCTATGTTCACCTCAGCCGCCCATGCGGCTGCGCCGCACAACGCCGCAATGAACATGAGTTTGTTCTTGGGAGAGCTGCGCCCTCCCAGACCCTCCCGCGGGCGGGGGCGTGGGGAAACCCGGTTTCCCCACACCTCTCTTCGAGAGCTTATGTTCACGTTAGCGCATCGCGCAACGCTTCGGGCGTCACCACAGCGTTGCCGAAACGCCGCACTACCAGCGCCGCGGCGGCATTGGCCAGGTGGGCCGCTGCTAGCGGTGCGATGCCGGCGGCCAGCGCCATGGTCGCCACGGCCACGAAGGTATCCCCTGCCCCGGTCGTGTCGTAGACCTCGCTGATCTGCAGCGCCGGCACGTGGGTGTAGGCTACTCCCTCACCTTCCAACACTAACCCCTCGGGGCCGCGGGTGACCATGATCAGCCGCGCGTTCAACTCGGCGCGGAGCCGGCCAACCCCGCGCCGGAAGTCGGCCTCGCTGCGCAGCGGTTGGTCCAGAGCCGCCTCGGCCTCGCGGTTGTTGCAGCGAAACAGGTCGGCGCCGGTGTAGTAGTGCGAGTTGCCCTGGGCATCCACGCAGAAGAGCGCCCCGTGCGCCTGGCAGAGCGCCCGCACTGCTCGCACCACCCGCGGCGTCAGCAGCCCCAGTTGATAGTCAGAGCATAGCACCGCCGCGTGGCCGGGCACGAGCGTGTGGAGCAGTTCCACCACCCGCGTCTCCTCCGCCGGCCCCAAGGGGGCGCGTTCCAGCCGGTCGAGGCGCGCCACCTGCTGTGGCAGGCGGGGCGCCTCATCGGCCAGGATGCGCGTCTTGCGCGTGGTCGGGCGCTCGTGAGCGACGATCAGCCCGGCGGCGTCAATGCCCGCCGCCTCGCACAGGGCCCGCACCTGTTCGCCCTCGCTGTCCGCGCCGATGATTCCCACCTGGGTGGCGAAGCCGCCCAGGGCCACGATGTTGCGAGCCGGGTTGGCCGCCCCGCCCAGGATCACCTCGCGCCGCAGGAACTCGAGGACCGGAATGGGCGCCTCGCGCGAGAGCCGCGTCGCTCGCCCGTACAGGTACTCGTCGAGCGTCAGATCGCCGATGACCAGCACGCGCCGTCCCGCCAGGCGCTCGACGAGTGCGGCGAGCGAGGCGCCGGCGGTAGGGTGCAGCCTTCCATGCAAAGAACTGTCCATCACACCCAGGTTGTCACCAGTTGTCCATGCGGCTACGCCACGCACGAATGGGATGAACACGGGTTGTTCCGGGGAGGGCGCAGCCCTCTCAAACCTTCCCAGACCCTCCCACCGGATGGGGCGCTGGGGCAACCGGGTTTCCCCAGCCCCCTGCGCACGGGCCAGGCCCTCCCAGACCCTCCTGCGGGCGGGGGTATGGGGGAACCTGGTTCCCCCATATTCACCCCAGGCTGGCGCGGAAGCGCCGCATGCCCTCGACGATCTCCTCCTCGCTCGTGGCGTAGGAGAGCCGCAGAAAGCCCGGTGCGCCGAACGACTCGCCGCTCACACAGGCGATGTGGGCGTGGTCGAGCAGATAGGAGTTGAAGGTGTCGCTACTGTCGCACACAATGCCGTTCTTGAGCGGCTGCCCCAGGAGGGCGCTGACATTGGGGAAGACATAGAACGCCCCATCGGGCACATTGCAGGTGATGCCGGGGATCTCGGCGAGCAGTTCCAGGATCAGATCGCGGCGCCGGTGGAACGCGGTAACCATCTCGCGCACTGTCTGTTCGAGCGCGGGGTTGGGCGTGTAGGCTGCCAGGGCCGCGTACTGCGAGATCGAGGCGGTATGGGTGCTGGAATGGCTCTGAATATCCTTGATCGCCGTGATGATCGGCTGCGGCCCGGCTACGTAGCCGATCCGCCAGCCGGTCATCGCATAGGCCTTCGAGGCGCCGTTGACCACCAGGGTGCGATCGGCCAGGTCGGGGGCCACGCGCAGGAGCCGGGCGTAGGGCACGTAGCTGATCGCGTCGTAGATCTCATCGCTGATCACCAGCGCCTTGCTGCCGCGGATCACCTCGGCGAGGGCCTGGAGTTCTTCGGCGCTGTACACCGCCCCGGTAGGGTTCGAGGGCGAGTTGAGGACGATCAGCCGGGTGCGGGGGGTGAGCGCCGCCCGCAACTGCTCAGGGGTGAGCTTGAAGCCGCTGGCCTCGGTCGCCATGGGCGTCACGGGAACCGCCCCCGCCAGTTTGGCCTGCTCGACGTAGCTCACCCAGTAGGGAGCGGGGATAATCGCCTCGTCGCCGTCGTCGCAGAGGGCCTGAAAGGCCAGATAGAGCGCCTCCTTGGCCCCCGTTGTCACGGTCACCTGGTTAACGCCGTAGCTCAGCCCCTGATCCTCACTCACGCGGGCGGCCACGGCCTTGCGCAACTCGGCGATGCCGCCGGCCGGGGTGTAGTGGGTGTAGTTCTTGTGGATCGCCTCGATCGCGGCGGCCTTGATCGGCTCGGGGGTGTTGAAGTCAGGTTCGCCGACGCTGAAGGAGATCACCTTGACCCCTTCGGCGCGCAACTGCTGCACACGGGCGTTCATCGCGGTGGTGGCCGACGGTTCGAGCTGGGCCAGGCGCCGGGCCAGGCGGTACTGCGCATGGGAGGACATGCAGAAGTCTCCTCTTCAGATTCTAACGTGAACATAGGCTGCTAGAGCAGGGGCGAGGGGAAACCTGGTTTCCCCACGCCCCCGCCCGCGGGAGGACCTGGCCCTCACGCAGGGGTGTGGGGAAACCGGGTTTCCCCATGTCCCCGCCCGCGGGAGGACCTGGCCCTCACGCAGGGGTCTGGGGAAACCGGGTTTCTCCACACCCCCACCCGACGGGCCTCACCCCATGGCGTCCGGTTCGGCGCGCCGCCAGCCAACCGTATCGGCGCCGCCGGGGGCGGGAATGCGGGTCGGCAAAGGGGGATCGCCGGCAGGCGGCTCCCGCTGCTCCTGGCGCTCCGTCGTGAGTTGCTGCAGGTACGCCTCGAGCTGGCGGCGGGTCAACGCGCCGGTATGGCGGGCCACCAGGCGCCCGTCGGCGTCGAGAAAGAAGGTGGTGGGAATGCTCTGAATGGCATAGCGCTGCCCGGCGCGACCGCCAGGATCGTACCAGACCGGGAGGGTCATATTGATCTGCTCCATGAACGGGCGCACGGTGGTGGGCAACTCATCGGTGACGGCGAGGAAGGCCACCCCACGCCGGCCATGCTCGGCGTGAGCGGCCTGCAACACCGGGATCTCCTCGCGGCACGGCGCGCACCAGGTGGCCCAGAAGTTGATCACCGCCGGATTGCCCCGCAGATCGGCCACGCTGACCCGCTCGCCGCGCCCGGTGGTGAACTCCGCGGGGGGCAGCGGCTGGCCAATGGCGACCCCACGGGCAGCAGTGCCGGACCCCGGGCCACAGCCGGCCACCAGCAGCATCAAAGCAAGGATGACAATCCGGCGCATACGGTTCATAACCCTCTCACGAGCAGGCAGCCTGGCGAACCACCCACCGCGCTCCCGCTGCCCTTGATTTGGTGGAAGGGCCACAGGCCCTTCACCCCTCCCCACCGGGAAGGTGACCGCGTATCTCCATCACGGGGTGCCAGCAAAACCGGCGGGCGAAAGATGTCTCGACCCGACGAGATTATACCATTCGTCGCGTCCCATCCCCAACTTCCCCTCCGCCGTGCAGCCGCCCCGGCCAATCCAACATCTAAAATCCCTTATCTCCCCGCGCATACTCGCGCACCGCGTCGTAGATCGCCCGTGGCGTGCCGTCGGGGGCCACGAAGTTCCAGGCGTCGGGGTAGGAGCGCGTGGCGTAGGGAGCGGAGAACTGCCACATGACCACAGCCGTGAGCCAGGGGTAGCCGCGCGCCTGCTCATAGGTGGCGATCGTCCAGCGGATGCGCTCCGCCGGGCGCACGGCGGCCTGCCAGCGTGGATGGTCGTTGTAGCCCCCCTCGGTCACAATGATCGGCTTCGCCGCGTCGCCGCCGCGGTCCATCAGCGCGCGCACCAGTTCGATGCGCCGGAAGTTGACCTTCTCGGGGGCCGGCGGGGCCTCGGGCGGTTCCTGGCCGCCGTAGGCGTGCACCGCCCACATGTCGAAGAACGGGCCGGCTTCGGCGTCGTAGAGCGAGGCCAGGTACTGCATGTCGTCCATGCGCGTCTGCCCGCCGTCAAGCTCAGTGCCGGGCGAGAGGGCCCCGGCGATCACCACCGCGTCGGGCACGACCGCCTTGACTGCCGGGTAGACCACCTTGAGCAACGCAGCGTAGGCTCCGGGATCGGGTGGGCGCTCGCCCCACTCGAAGCGCAGGTTTGGCTCGTTCCAGATAATCAGGTGGCGCACCCCCAGGGGCCGGTAGCGTTCGGCGAAGGCGGCCACGTAGGCGGCGTAGTCGGCGTAGTGCTGCGGGTCGAGGTAGCGGTCGGTGGTCCGCGGGGGTCGCGCCCACGCGGGTACCAGGTCGAGGCGGGCCACGACGGTCAGCCCCTGCCGCCGGGCATGGGCGATCACCATGTCGGCGCCGGCCCAGTCGTAGCCGTAGCGCGAGCGGGGCTGCGCGTAGGCCCAGGGAAACAGTTCGACGATCCACGGGGCGCCCATCTCGCGCACCTGCGCCAGCGTGCGCTGGATGTAGGCCTCGTCGCCCACGCCGGTGAGGCGGGTGTGCACGCCGATCAGGGGGTTGCGCGTCTCCACTGTCTGCGGCGCGGGCAGGTTCAGGGGCCGCGGCTGCCGCGGGCCGAAGAACTGCAGGCCCAGGAGCGGCATGAGCGCGATCATCAGCAACAGCGGGATCTGGCGTGAGGTGAACATTGACTCCACCTGCGAGGGCGAAGCCCTCCTCCGGGCGCGAGCCTGCAGTCAGGACGTTGACGTGGCCCTCTGTCTCCACATAGGGGGCTACGTCACCGTCGTCCGCCCGGCGACTGAAGCCGCCGGCGAGCCTCTGCGAAGCCCGCCGGCGCGGGCTCGACAGGCCACGCAGGTGGCCTTCGCATCAGGAGCCGAGGCGT
>DAOTYR010000255.1:0-2319 GCA_034434655.1 Chloroflexaceae bacterium | reverse complement strand
GGGGTCAATCCCGAGACCATCGGCCCGCTGCGCGATGCGGGGGCCACGGTGGCCGTGGCCGGCGCGGCGATTTTCGGGCCGGAGCGTAGCATCGCCAGCGCGATTGGCGCGCTGCGGGCGGCGCTCGGGGAGTAGCGTGAGAGGCAATACCTTCTGTCAAGTAAGTGTTCACATGTCTCCCGGGAGTGCGGGCATCTTGCCCGCGGAGACGCGACGCGGGCGGGACGCCCGCGCTCCCAGGCGCGTGGGTTATGGTCTTTGAAAAATTCATCCGCTATGCCGGGCTGGCCGTGGGGCTGAAGCCCTCGGCTAGGGGATGCGAAGCCCGCCTGCGCGGCCTAGAGCGGATGATGTATTCAAAGACCATAACCCGGATGTGAACAGGTACTCTGTCAGGCAACAGGGGTCACGCCGTCGCCCTGGGGCAGCCAGAGGCGCGGTGACCGCCGGCAGCGACCCCGCCGCGGACGGGGAACAGGAGAATACGGGGAGGCTGCGCCTCCCCGTCACCCCTCTACCGCCCAGGTCCTGTAAGCTGAACGGTATTGGGGCGAGAGGAGAGAGGCATGTTTCTTGCAGGCGACATCGGCGGCACCAAGACCGCCCTGGTGCTCGTTTCGCGCGATTCGGGGCCGCAGCGTTTTCTGGCCACGGCAACCTTCCCCAGCAACAAGTACCGCAACCTGGAAGAGATCGTCAGCGAGTTTCTCGCCGCGCATCCGGCCTCCCTCGAGGGCGCCTGTTTCGGCGTGGCCGGCCCGGTGATCAATCAGCGGGCCGAGATTACCAATATGCCCTGGGTGATTGATGGACGCGCGGTGAGCGCGCATCTCGGCGGTGTGCCGGTGACGCTGATCAATGATCTGGTAGCCTTCGCCCAGTCGGTGCCCTACCTGCGGCCCGAACACCTGGAGACCCTGAACCCGGGCGCCCCGGACCCCCACGGCACCATCGCCGTGATTGCCCCCGGCACGGGCCTGGGCGAGGCCTACCTGACGTGGGAGTACGGGCACTACCGCGCGCACCCGTCCGAGGGTGGCCATTCCAGCTTTGCCCCCACCACGCCGCTTGAAGTCGAACTGCTCCAGTACATGCTCGAACACCACAACCACGTGAGCTACGAACGGCTGTGTTCCGGTCTGGGCATCCCCAACCTCTACGCCTTCTTTCGCGACCGCGTCTTCCGGCGCGAGACGGCGGAGATCGCCGCCGCGCTGGCGGTGGCCAGCGATCCCACCCCGGTGATCGTTGACGGCGCACTCGATCCCGCCACCCCCTGCCCGCTCTGCACGGCCACGCTCGACTGCTTCCTGGGCATTCTCGGTTCCGAAATGGGCAACCTGGCGCTCAAGGTCTTTGCCACCGGCGGCGTGTACCTGGGGGGCGGTATCCCGCCGCGCATCCTCACCCAGATACGCACCGCGCGCCTGCTCGACGCGATGCGGAACAAGGGCCGCTTCCGCAGCATGATGGAGCGCACGCCGGTGTATGTCATCCTCGACCCCCGGGCGGCGCTGGTCGGCGCCGCAGCCTATGGGTTGATTGATTGATGCCACTCCAGCCATCCATGCGGCTGCGCCGCACAACGCCCGATGAACATCGCCTGGGAGCGCGGGCGGCCCGCCCTCGTCGCGTCTCCGCGGGCAAGGTGACGGCCCCCCTCCCCAGCCCTCCCCCCGCTGGGGGGAGGGAGTCCGGCGCCTCCCCCCAGCGGGGGGAGGTTGGGAGGGGGGCTGCGGCGCCACATGGGGATTGGCTCTCGCAGCCTATTTTCACCTTAGGAATGCGGCGCGTGCTTGGGCGTCGGGTAGACACCCTCGTGGCGGTGGATGCGATACCCCACCTGCTTAAGCAACTCGGTGGCAATAACCGACTTCTGGATCTCGTTGGTGCCCTCGAAGATGCGCGTGACGCGGGCGTCACGGTACATGCGCTCGAGGGGCAGTTCCCGCGAGAAGCCCATACCGCCATGGATCTGGATGGCCTCGTCGATCACTTCGCTGGCCATTTCGGAGCAGTACAGCTTGACGATGCTGCTCTCCAGGGTGGCGTTCTTGCCGGCGTCCACCTTTCTGGCGGTATCGTAGACGATCTGCTCCATAGTGTAGATTTTGACCGCCATTTCGGCCAGTTTGAACTGAATGGCCTGGAACTCGGCGATAGGCCGCCCGAACTGATGGCGGGTGATTGCATACCGGCGGCTCAGTTCAAAGGCCTCCTTGGCCCCGCCAACGGCGCCGCCGCCAAGGCCGCAACGCCCGATATCGAGGGTCTTCATCGCCAGGGGAAAGCCGTGGCCCACGCCGCCAAGGACATTCT
>DAOTYR010000254.1:0-5988 GCA_034434655.1 Chloroflexaceae bacterium | reverse complement strand
TCATTGGAGGACCGGCGTTGCTCCATAGTGACGATTATACCATAGGGTTGATTCCATCATCGGGGAAAGCGGGTGGCCCCGTCCCCTTGCCTAAGATGGGGGAACCGGGTTCCCCCATCCCCCCGCCCGCGGGAGGGTTTGGGCGGGCGCAGCCCGTGAGCAGGGGGGTGGGGAAACCGGGTTTCCCCATCCCCCCACCCGGTGGGCGGGTTTGGGCGGGCGCAGCCCTCGAGCAGGGGGGTGGGGAAACCGGGTTTCCCCACACCCCCATCCGCGGGAGGGCCTCGCCCTCACGCAGGGGGATGGGGAAACCGGGTTTTCCCACACCCCCATCCGCGGGGGGCCTGGCTCTCACGCAGGGGGATGGGGAAACCGGGTTGCCCCATGCCCCCGCCCGCGGGAGGGTCTGGGCGGGCTTCGCCCTCCCAAGAAGTATGTTCATCCCGTCGGTGTGCGGCGGAGCCGCATGCACGGTTGATGGTCTTTGAAAAGTTCATCCGCTATGCCGGGCTAGCCGTGGGGCTGAAGCCCTCGGCTAGGGGATGCAAAGGCCGCCTGCGCGGCCTATCCCGGATTATTGATTCAAAGACCATAAGCCCTCGGCTAGGGAATGCGAAGGCCGCCTGCGCGGCCTATACCGGATTATTGATTCAAAGACCATAAACCATGCCTAAGATGGTTTAAACACCAGTTCAAACCGGCGGGTGTAGGCATCGAGGAACTGCACGTGCCAGATGCCGCAGGTGGGGGCCGGGTTGCCGCCACTGTACACGTGCCGGCTGAGATCGATCTTCTCGTTGCTCAGTTCCAGCAGCGCGGCGCGGATCGGCGAGCCGTGGCTGACGATGGCGATGCGCCTATACGGCGAGTCCTCGGCGGCGCCAAGCAGCTCGCGGACGCGCCGGCGCACCTGCTCGAAGGGTTCCCCCGGCGCGTGCTCCTGCGCCAGCGCCGTGAATGTCACCGGCAGGCCCAGACGCTCCGCCAGCACCTCGGCCGTCTGGCTGGTGCGGGCAAATGGCGAGACGAAGAGATGCTCGACCTCCCTGCCGGTCAGAAACTCCGCCGCCTGGGCGGCCTCGCCGCGCCCATGCTCCGAAAGCGCCGGGCCGGGATGGGTATGGTAGGGGATGCTGGGATCGTGAACCGGCTGACCGTGGCGGATCAAAAACAGATCGCTGAGCACGCAATGCTCCTCACGCAAGGCTAACCGCGCCGGCAGGGTACCACACGGCCCGCCGCCCTGTCAACGGTTTGACGCGCCGTAGCGCAACAATTACAATGCTAGTGCGTCATCCTTGCGGCGCCTTGCCCGGCTTGCTGTGGGCGCCGGCGCGGCAAGGCCAGGCGCCGGATACGCTCCTCTCAGGCCGGCGCGACCGGCGGTGCGACTTAGCAAAGGAACTCGGACGATGCGGCTGATCCTCTACCTCGGCAAAGGCGGCGTCGGCAAGACCACGACTTCGGCGGCGACGGCGGTGCGCGCGGCGGAACTGGGCTATCGGACGCTGGTGGTGAGCACCGATGTGGCCCATAGTCTCGCCGATGCCCTCGATGCACCCCTGGGATCGCTCCCTACGCCCCTCACCGACCGGCTGTGGGGCCAGGAGATCAATGTGCTCGACGAGGTACGCGAGCATTGGGGCGAGTTGCGGGGCTACCTGTCCAACCTGCTCCGCCGCCGTGGCGTGGACGATGTCGCCGCCGAGGAACTGGCGATCATTCCCGGCATGGAAGAGGTCGTGAGCCTGTTGCACATCCGCCGCCAGGCCAGGACGGGCGATTTCGATGTCGTCGTCGTGGACGCGGCGCCCACCGGGGAGACGGTGCGCCTCCTGACCATGCCCGAGACCTTCCAGTGGTATGCCGCCCGGGTCATGGACTGGGAACCCACGACGCTCAAGGCCGCCCGCCCGCTGGTCAAACAACTCATACCCGCCGCGGATATGTTCGCGACCCTCGAACGCCTCACCAAGGGCGTCGAGGCCCTGCGCGAGACGCTGACCGACCCGGAGGTGAGTTCGTATCGCCTGGTAGTCAACCCGGAACGGATGGTGATCAAGGAGGCCCAGCGGGCGGCTACCTACCTCTCGCTCTTTGGCTACCCCATTGACGGTGTGGTGCTGAACCGGGTGTTGCCGGCGGATGCTGCGGAAGGCTCGTTTATGCAGGAACTGGCCCGCATCCAGCAGCGCTATCGCCAGATGGTTTATGATCTCTTCCAGCCGCTGCCGATCTGGGAGTGCCCCTACTACGCCCGCGATCTCGCCGGCCTGGAGGATCTTGCCCGCGTGGGCCATGATATCTTCGGGGAGACTGACCCGGTGCAGGTGCAGTTCCGCGGCAAGACCCAGGAGATCGTGCGCGATGGCGACGAGTATGTGATGCGCCTGCCTCTGCCCCACGTGGAGATCGGTAAGGTCTCGATGACCAAGCGCGGCGATGAGTTGTTCATCGAGATCGGCAATTTCCGCCGCGATATGATCCTCCCGCTGACCCTGGCCGAGCGCCCCGCCACCCGCGCCGTCTTTCGCAATGGTGTGCTGGAGGTGCGCTTCGGCACTCCGAACACACTGCCCCTCGATACGCCCAATGGCAGCAACAACGCCGCCTGAGCGCCGCCGGCGACCTGCCGGGTGAACGCCGGCGCGGCATTGTCCCGCCCGAGGAGCAACTGTGCTACCTCGAACCCACCGCGGCGACCGGCGCGTCCCGCGTCGGCAAGCGCTGGCTGCGCCACAGCTTCGGCCCTGGATCGCTGCAGTTGGGGACAGCAGGTTTCCCCAATCTGCCTGTCCGCCGGGAGCGCCCGTATGATCCCTATCCGGCTTACCCTCGCCAACTTCATGTGCTATCGCGCCGCGAGTGATACGGAGGCGCCGACGCTGTGTTTCGAGGGTCTCCACGTGGTCTGCCTGTGCGGCGAGAACGGCGCCGGCAAATCGGCCCTGCTCGATGCGATCACCTGGGCGCTGTGGGGCGAGGCTCGCGTGGCCGACGATGATCTGATCTCCCAGGGCGCCAGCGAGATGTTCGTGGATCTGGAGTTTTGCCTGGGGCCGCAACGCTACCGCGTGCGCCGGGCCCGCCAGCGTGGCGGGGTCGGCAAGCGCGGCGGCCAGACCCCCGGCAAGAGCCAGCTCGATCTGTTCGCGCAGGATGGCGAACGCTGGCGCCCCATCGGCGAGAACGGCGTGCGTGAAACGCAGCAGCAGATCAACGCTCTGCTGCATATGTCGTACCAGACCTTCATCAACGCCTCGTTCTTGCTCCAGGGCCGCGCCGATGAGTTTACCGCCCGCACCCCCGCCGAGCGCAAGCAGGTGCTGGCCGATATCCTCGATCTGGGCGAGTACGCCACGCTGGAGGCGCGCGCCAGGGAGCGCGCCAGGGCCCTTGACGATCAACTCAAGGGACTCCAGGGGCGTATCGGCCACCTGAGCCAGCAGGCGGAGCAGGTCCCCTTCTGGGAGGAGCAGGTCCGGGCTGCCGAGGGCCATGCCGCGCAGGTCGAGGCGCGCTATGCCCGGACGCGCGATGAGCAGAGCGCCGCCGCGGAACGCCTGCGCCTCCTGGAGGCTCGCGCCGAACGGCGCAAGGACGTGCAGCGCCTGCTGGCCGAACGCCGCGCCGACCTGGCGCGGCGCGAGCAGGATCTGGCCGGGCTGCGCGCCCGCATCGCCGGCGCTGAGGCGCTGCTCGCCCGGCGCGAGGCGATCCACGCCGGCATGCAGGCGCTGGCCGCTGTCCGCGCCGAGGTCGAGCGCCTGGATGCCCTGCGCGACCGCTACGAGGAGTTGTCGCGGCGCCAGGCCGATCTGCGCCAGCAGTTCGCCGAGGAAAAGGCCAGGCTGCGCGAACGCTTGCGCGCCGCCCAGGCCCGGCAGGAGGATCTCGCCCGTCGGGCGGCGCGCCGCGAAACGCTCCTTGCCGAACTCGGAACCCTCGCCGCGACCCTCGGCGCCCTCGCGCCGCTGGTCGCCGAACGCGCTCGCCGCGCCGCCGAGGCCGAGAGCCTCGCCCGGCAGGTGGCCCGCATTGACGATCTGCTGCGCCGGCGCGCGAGCCTCGCCGCGACCCTCCAGGCTCGCCGCGAGGCCCTCCAAACCGCCCGCGACGCCCGCCGCGCCGAGTTGGAACGCCTCGAGGCCCAGCTCGAGCAGGCGGAACGCTGGCGGGCCGACCTGGCGGCGGCCCGCGCCGACCAGACGGCCCTGGTTGACGCGGAGGAACGTCTCGTCACGTTGCGGGCCGCTGAGCGGACCGTCCTCGAACGGCTCAGCGCCCTGCGCGCCGCCGCCCACACCGCCCAGAACGAGAGCAAGAAGCTCAAACGCAACCGGGCCCTCCTCGACGAAGGCGCCGGCGTTTGCCCGGTCTGTGGCTCGCCCCTCGGCGCCGAAGGCATTGCCGAGGCGCGCCGTCACTACGACGCCGATCTGGACCGCCTGCGGGAGGCCGAGGCCGTGGCGCGCCACGATGCCCGCCGGGCGGAGACGGAGCTTGAGGCCACGCGCAGCGCCATCGCCGAGCTCGAGATGATCATGATCGGCCTGCGCGGCTCGGCGGCGCGCGTCGAAAGCCTGGAGCGGCAACTCGAAGCCGTTCCCGCCTGGCGCGCCGAAGCCGATGCCCGCCGCGCCGATCTCGACGAGTTGCGCGCGCGGCTCGACGCCGACGCGGTTGACCCGCCCATCCAGGCCGAACTGGCGGCCATCGCCGCCGATCTCGACCTGCTGGGCGATCCGCAGGAACTGGCTCAGAGCCGCCGGATGCTCGACGAACGCCTGGCGGAGCTGGACCGTCAACTCCACACCCGCGGGCAACTCGAAGGTCGCCAGGAGGCCTATCGCGAGGAACTGCGGCGCATCGAGGCCGACCTGGGCGACTTGCCGGCCCTGACGGCCGAGGTCGCCGAATTGCAGCGCGTGATTGACACCAACGACTTTGCCCACGCCCTGCGCGACGAGGGGCTGGCCGTCCGCGCGGCCATCGAGGCCCTGGGCTACGACGCTGAGGCCCATGCCGCCGCCCGCGAGCAGACCCGCGCCCTGCGCCACTGGGAGGAAGAGGAACGCGCCCTGGCCGTGGCGCAGGAGGGCCTCAACCGTGACCGCACCATCTTGATCCAGAACGAAGAACTGCGCGCTCGCGACAGCGCCGAGGTCGAGCGTCTCACCCGCGAGGACGCCCTGCTGGAACAGGAACTGCGTGAACTGCCGCGCGCCCAGGCTCGCCTGGCCGAACTCCAGCGGACCCTGAGCGCCACCGACCGCGAGTTGCAGGCCGCCCGGCGCGATCACGCCGAGAAAAGCTCCTATCTGCGCCAGGCCCGCGACGCGGCAGCCGAACTGGAGCAGGCCCGCTCCCAGGAACGCGCCCTGCAGGAACGTTACGGCCTCTTCGCCGAACTGGCCGAAGCCTTTGGCAAAAAAGGCGTGCAGGCCATGCTCATCGAAACCGCCATCCCCCAGATCGAAGATGAAGCCAACCGCCTCCTCGGTCGCATGACCGACAACCAGATGCACGTCAGCTTCGACATGCAGCGCGACACCAAAAAGGGTGACACGGTCGAAACTCTGGAGATCCGCATCGCCGACGCCCTGGGGACGCGGGTCTACGACGCCTTCAGCGGCGGCGAAGCCATGCGCGCCAACTTCGCTATCCGCATCGCCCTCTCGCGGCTCCTCGCTCGCCGCGCTGGCGCCCGCCTCGAAACCCTGGTGATTGATGAGGGCTTCGGCGTCCTCGACGCCCCCGGTCGCGAGCGCATGGTCGAGGCGATCACCAGCGTCCAGGAGGATTTCAAACGCATCATCGTGATCACCCATATCGATGAACTGAAGGACCGCTTTCCGGCCCATATCGAGGTGACGAAGACCCCGCTCGGTTCACGCTGGGAGATCCGCTAACGTGAAAATAGTCCCTCGGCGAAGGGTGTGGGGAAACCGGGTTTCCCCACGCCCCCGCCCGCGGGAGGGTCTGGGA
>DAOTYR010000253.1:0-4557 GCA_034434655.1 Chloroflexaceae bacterium | reverse complement strand
CCAGCGGGGGCCTTCTCCTCGGGGATGTCGGTAATCAGCGCCTCGGTGGTGAGGATCATCCCCGCGATGGAGACCGCATTCTGCACGGCGCTGCGGGTCACCTTCACCGGGTCAATGATGCCCTGCTCGATCATGCTACCGTACTCGCCGGTCAGCACATTGTAGCCGATGGCCTTGTCGCCCTTCTCCTCCTGCATACGGCGGACATTGGCGATGATCACCGAGCCGTCCTCGCCAGCGTTGCGGGCCAGCACACGCAGCGGCTCTTCCAGCGCGCGGCGGAGGATCTGCAAGCCGACCTTCTCGTCCTCGTGCTCGACCTTCACGCTATCCAGCGCGGGGATGGCGTTGATCAGCGCCACGCCGCCGCCGGGAACGATGCCCTCTTCCACCGCCGCGCGGGTGGCCGAGAGGGCGTCTTCGACACGGTGCTTCTTCTCCTTCAGCTCCGGCTCGGTAGCCGCGCCGACCTTGATCACCGCCACGCCGCCGGCCAGCTTGGCCAGGCGCTCCTGCAGCTTCTCGCGGTCGAAATCGCTGGTGGTCGTCTCGATCTGGGCGCGGATCTGCTCGATGCGGGCGCGAATGGCCGCCTCATCGCCCTTGCCCTCGACGATCGTGGTATCGTCCTTGGTGGCCACCACCTTGCGGGCGCGACCCAGGTCCTCGATGGTCGCGCTATCGAGCTTGCGGCCAATCTCCTCGCTGATAACCGTACCGCCGGTGAGGATGGCGATATCCTGCAGCATGGCCTTGCGGCGATCGCCGAAACCGGGGGCCTTGACCGCCAGGGCGTTGATCGTGCCCCGCAGCTTGTTGACCACCAGCGTCGCCAGGGCCTCGCCGTCCACGTCCTCGGCGATGATCACGAAGTTCTTGGTGACCTGCAGGACCTTCTCGAGCACGGGGAGAATGTCCTGGATGCTGCTGATCTTCTTGTCGGTGATGAGGATGTAGGGGTCGTCGAGTTCCGCTTCCTGGCGCTCGACATTGGTGACCATGTAGCCCGAGATGTAGCCGCGGTCGAACTGCATGCCCTCGGTGTACTCCTTCTCGAAGGCAACGCCCTTGGACTCCTCGACCGTGATCACGCCGTCCTTCCCGACCTTCTCCATCACCTCGGCGATCAGGTCGCCAATCTCGCTATCGGCGGCCGAGTTGGTCGCCACGTGGGCGATATCGGCCCGGTCGCGCACGGGGGTGGCGCTGGACTTGATCGTCGCCACCAGGGCCTCGGCGCCGCGGTCGAGGCCGCGCTTGAGCAGCATCGCGTTCGCGCCCGCGGCGACGACCTTCAGACCCTCGTTGACGATCGCCTGGGCCAGCACCGTCGCGGTGGTGGTGCCATCACCGGCCACGTCGTTGGTCTTGGTCGCCGCCTCCTTGAGGAGCTGGGCGCCCATGTTCTCGAAGGGGTCCTTGAGTTCAACCTCTTTGGCTACAGTCACACCGTCGTGGGTGACGGTGGGAGCGCCGAACTTCTTATCGATCGCCACATTGCGGCCACGCGGACCCAGGGTGGTCTTGACCGCCTCGGCGATCGTATCGACGCCCCGCTTGAGGGCGCGCCGCGCCTCTTCATTGAAGGAAAGCTGCTTCGGCATAGACCGGTTATCTCCTTATGGTAACAAAGCGGTGGAAACGTCGGATCGGCGCTCAATCCTGGATGATGCCCAGAACGTCCTTCTCCGAAAGGATGAGGTACTCGACATCGTCGATCTTGAACTCGGTGCCGCTGTACTTGGCGAAGAGCACCTTGTCACCAGGCTTGACGTTCATGGGGATCAGCTTCCCGCTGTCATCGCGGCGGCCCTCGCCAACGGCAAGCACCGTGCCCTCCATGGGGCGCTCCTTGCTGGCGGTGTCAGGCAGGAAGATACCGCCCTTGGTCCTCTCCTCACGCTCCATCGGCTTGACCACCACACGGTCACCGAGGGGCCGAATGCGGAAGTCACCCATAGCTGCAATCCCTCCTACACACTCTACGGTGCGACACGACTGTCAACTGTTAGCACTCGCGATGCGAGAGTGCTAACCGCGGAGTATAGTACCGAAGGGAGCGGGGTTTGTCAAGTCGGGGAGTGCTAACAGAATGTTGGAATCTACGGGGGGAGGTGGGTCAGCTACGGGCGCGCCAACCCCTCGGCGATCAGGGTCTGCAACTCCTCGTGATCCTCGCGGTCATAGGGGCCGATCACCGCCAGGTGCAGCGCCTCGTCGCGCAGCAGGCGTCGGGCGACCCGCTGCACATCGGCGGCGGTGACCGCCTCGACCTCGGCAATCACCTGCTCGACCGGCGCCACGTGCCCGTAGCGCAGCAGGTGCGTGCCATTGCGGGAGGCGACCGACCAGGTATCCTCCAGCGAGAGCAGCAACCCTCCCTTGACCTGCTCCTTGACCATCGCCAGTTCATCGGCGGTCACGCCGTTGCGGGCCAGATCGCGCAGGATCTCCATGCAGAGGGCCACGGCGTCGCGCAGGGCCTCGGGCTCCACGCTCCCGTAGATCACCCACATGCCGGCGTCGGAGAGATCGTTGTGGTAGGAGCCGATGCTGTAGGCCAGACCATGCTCCTCGCGGAGCATCTGGAAGAGGCGCGAGGACATGCCCCCGCCGAGGATCGAGTCGAGCACCTGCAGGGGGCGCCGATCGGGATCGCTGTAGGGCAGACCGGGCAGGCCGAGGCAGAAGTTCCCCTGTTCGGTATCGCGGCCGAGCAGGGTCAGGCGCGGGCCGGGCCGCGGCACGGGGCGCGCCTGCGGTGGCGTGGGCGCGCCGGCAGGCAATCCGTCGAAGGCGGCGCGCACGGCGGCGCAGGCCTCCGCCACCCTGATCTTGCCGGCCACCGAGACGACCAGGTTCGCCCGGTGGTAGTGGCGGCGCCAGAACGAGGCCAGATCCTCGCGCCCGAGGGCGCTCACCGTCTCGACATTGCCGGCGATGTCGCGGCCCAGCGGGCTGCCGGCCCACATGGCCTGTTGCAGCAGTTCGTGCACCCAATCGCCGGGCGTGTCCTGGAGACCACGGATCTCCTCGATGATCACCCGGCGCTCCTTCTCCAGTTCTTGCAGATCGAACAGCGGGCGGCGGATCATCTCGCTGAGCACGTCCAGCGCCCGATCCACGTGCAGGGTGGCGACCTTGGCGTAGTAGACCGTAGACTCGTAGGCCGTAGAGGCATTGAGCATGCCGCCCACCCCCTCGACCGCGTGGGAGATATGGCGCGCCGAGGGGTAACGTTCGGTGCCCTTGAAGAGCATATGCTCAATAAAGTGCGCCGCGCCGCCCTGCGGCTCGGGCTCGTGACGCGCGCCCGCGGCCACGAAGCAGCCCACCGACACCGAATAGGTGTGCGGCAGTTCTTCGACCAGGATGCGCAGCCCGTCGGGAGTGATGATCAATTCTGGCATAGCCGCTAGCATACCACAAGTCTGGCGGGCATGGCGGCCCCGGGGCCGCCATGCGCACGACCAGAAAAGAGTGGGAGGGCCGTGCCCTCCCGGCCCCTCCCGTCCGGCAACGTTTTCCTGGGGGGCGCGGCCCCCCTCCCGCGCGGCGCCGGGGAGCGTCCTATTTGACGGTGGCCTTCAGTTGCTCCACCAGGGCGATGTAATCCTGCATGGCCTGCTCCGCGCTCAGGCCCTTCAGTCTGGCCCAGGCATCGTATTTCAGCCGGCCCTGCATGTCGAGAATGCCCGGACGGGTCCCGGGCACGTCACCGCTGGTGGCCTGCTTGTACAACCCGTAGAGTTTAAGCAGGGCGTCGTTGTCCGGGCGTTTGGGAAGCTGCTGCACCTCCTGCGCCGCCTGCTCGAACCTGGCCTTCAGGTCGCTCATCGCTGCTCTCCTTGCATTCATAAACCGATGCGGCCGTGGGCATCCTAGCATCTGCCGCCGCGACACGCAAGCGACAGGGTTGTTCCCAGGTTTCCCAGGCGGGCTTCGCCCGCCTGGACCCTCCCCATCCGTGCGCGATCGAGAGGAAGGCTCTCGAAGTCACGACCGTAGTGCGTTTAAATCACAGGACGCACGCGGTGGAGAGGCGCGGAAGGGTGCGCCCGCCCATACCCCCCGCGGGCACGGGCGTGGGGAAACCCGGTTTCCTCACATCCCTGCGTGCGGGCTGCACCATCCCGAACTCTCCCGTGGGCGGGGGTGTGGGGAAACCCGGTTTCCCCACACCCCTGCGTGCAGGCGCAGCCCGCCCACCCCCGCCCGTGGGCACGGGCGTGGGGGACACCCGGTTTCCTCATCCCCCTGCGGGGCGGAGGCGGGAACCCGGCTCCTCCCCCCAACGGGGGGAGGCTGGGAGGGGGGCTACACGCAGCGAACAATGGTCATCTCAGCCGTCCATGCGGCTCCGCCGCACCACGCCGCAATGAAAATAAGGTTATTCTTGGGAGGGCTGCGCCCTCCCACACCCTCCCGCGGGTGGGGGAATGGGGAAACCCGGTTTCCCCATTCCCCTGCTCCAGCAGCCTATGTTCACGTGAGACGGTCATGCGCGTGGCGCACAACGCCCAATGAACATGCCCCGGGAGCGCGGGCGTCCCGCCC
>DAOTYR010000252.1:0-32123 GCA_034434655.1 Chloroflexaceae bacterium | reverse complement strand
GGCGAGCATCCTGGCGGAGACGGGGGTGCGCCTGGTTCCAGTGCGCCGGGCGACCATGCGTCCGCACGCCTGGTTTATGGACGACATCGAATTGCGCGCGTATCGTCATACGATTGAGACGGTCAACCGTCAACTGGAGAAGATGGGCATTGAGCGGCTTTACGCTCGCACCAATGCCGGGTTTGACCTGAAGGTGCACGCAACGCTCATTGCACTCATCTGTACGAACATGAACTAGCAATCAAGGTATGGTATACTGCGCCCGCGCTGCGCACCAGCCGTCCATGCGGCTCCGTCGCACACGAACAGAATGAACATAGGTTCTTCTTGGGAGGGCGCAGCCCTCCCAAACCCTCCCGCGGGCAGGGGCGTGGGGAAACCTGGTTTCCTCACACCCCTGCTCCAGCAGCCTATGTTTACGTTAGTGCTATTGGCCCGTGTCTGGAAAGGATGTCCTGTGCCGCGCCCGCGCCGTACCCTGCTGCCAGTTCTGCTGGTGGTGTTGCTGACCCTTGGATTCCCCCTCGTCCCCGTCCGCGCCCAGCGCGGCGCCTCCTTCGCCAGTGCCCGGCCCGTGGTGGAGCCGCTCACCCCGGTGGGGGTCACTGTGAACATGCAAGACTACAGCGGCCCCGCCACGCTGCTGGTCTTCGACCCGCGGGGGCGCTTCGCCGGCAGTTTTGCCCTCACGCTGGCCGGCGGCTTCGGCGCGGTCGAAGTAATCCCGCGCGGCGCGCTCGGCGCCCACTGGGGGGCGCTGTTCTTGCCCTCCGGCGCGCAGGTGGCCGCGGGGCCGCTCTACCGCCTCGACGCGACCACGAGCGTTCGCGCCGGCGCGCCCGCCTTCGACGGTCTCTACGACCGCGTGCGCAGCTTCATGGCCGCCAAGCGTCTGAGCTATCAACTCGATGGCCGGACGGTCACCGGCTACCGTTCGCCGGATAGCCCGCTGCTCTGGCTGCGCGACCACTACTATCAAAACCGCGCCTTCCGCTATTTTGAAACGGATCTGACCAGCCTGATCGAGGCCAATGCCCGCGCCCAGGCCCCCGACGGCAGCCTGCCCGATTTCGTCGCCCGCCCGGAGTGGAACATCCCCGCCCTGCGCACACCCGTGGAAGCCGACGTGGAGTACCTCTACGTCCAGTTGATCTACGAGACCTGGAAGACGACCGGTGACACCGCCTGGATGCTGCGCATGCTGCCCTCGGCGCAGAAGGCCATCCACTACACGCTGACCTCGCCCCTGCGCTGGGAGCCGGCCCTGGGCCTGGTGAAGCGTCCCTTCACCATTGACACCTGGGACTTCGAGTACGGGCCGACGACCCGCGACCCGCACACCGGCCAGCCGGCGCCGCGCCACTGGATCGACGAGCAAACCCGCTGGGGCATTTTCCACGGCGACAACACCGGCCTGGCCGAGGCCCTGCGCTCGCTGGCGTCCATGGAGGAGCAGGCGGGCCAGCGCGATCTGGCGGCGCAGCGGCGCGCCCTCGCCAACGACATCATGGTGCGCCTGAACCGGTTGAGCTGGAATGGCTCGTTCTACACCCATCACGTCAAACTTGTCCCCTTCGATGTGCCCGGGGTGGACGAAGAGCGGCAACTCAGCCTCTCCAACGCCATCGCCCTCAACCGCGGCGTGCTGACGGTGGAGCAGGGGCGCGCCATTCTGGGCGAGTACCAGCGGCGGCTGAACGATCCGGAGCGCACCGCCTTCGCCGAGTGGTACAGCATTGACCCGCCCTTTCCCCCCGGGGCCTTTGGTCTCGCCGGGCGCCTGGGGGAGCGCCCCGGCGAGTACGTCAATGGCGGCGTGATGCCCCTGGTCGGCGGCGAACTGGCGCGGGGCGCCTTTCGCTTCGGCTACGAGTCCTACGGCTTCGATATTCTCTACCGCTACCACGAGTTGATCAGCCGCACCGGTTCGACCTACCTCTGGTACTACCCCACCGGCGGGGTGGCCGCAGCGAACGAGTTCCTGCCCACCGACGGATGGGGATCGAGCGCCATGCTCGGCGCCTTGCTGGAGGGCGCCGCCGGGTTGAGCGACGACGGGATCGCCTACAATGCCGCGACCATCAGCCCGCGCTGGCTGGCCGCCCCTCGCGACGCGATCACCGGCGCCTACGCCTCGGCGCGCTACGCCGCTTCCGATGGCTATGCGGCCTACCGCTGGAGCTACGCGCCCGCGACCGGCGCCGCCGAGGGCCGCATCACCCTGGAGGCCACCGGCTCGGGCGAGACGCTGCGGACGCGCGTGCTGCTGCCCCCCCTGGCCCGCGAGGTGCGCGCCGTAACCCTCAACGGGCAGCCCATGCCCCCCCGTCTGGAGACCATCGGCCCCAGCCGCTATGTCGTGCTGGAAGCTCCCGGGCCGATGGTCAATGTACAGGTGACCATCCGCTAACGTGAACATACGCCCTCGGCGAGGGGTATGGGGAAACCGGGTTTCCCCATACCCCCGCGGACGCGGGCCAGAGGCCCGCGCACCCAGGCCCCGGCCCCTGGGAGGGTTTGGGAGGGCGAAGCCCTCCCAGGAATTATGTTCATCCCGTCGGTGTGCGGCGCGAGCCGCATGGACGGCTGAGGTGAACATACCTCCCCCATGGGAGGGTTTGGGAGGCCCACGCCCTCCCACCAACAACCGTTTTTCATCCTTTGGGGGCGTGGGGAAACCGGGTTTCCCCACACCCCCGCCCGCGACAGGGTTTGGGAGGGCTGCGCCCTCAAGCAGGGGGATGGGGAAACCTGGTTTCCCCATCTCCTGCGGATGCGGGCCGGAGGCCCGCGCACCCAGGCATCGGCCCGCGGGAGGGTGTGCGCGGGCGCAGTCCTCCCGGAAGCCTCACTCCCCCACACTGGGCAGCCCGGCCAGGGCCATGGCCACCTCGGCATCGGAATACTCGAAGTCGTGGAGTTTGCCGGCCTGGTAGTCCATGTACGCCTGCATATCGAAGTGGCCGTGGCCGCAGAGGTTAAAGAGAATGGTGCGGCTGACGCCCTCTTCCTTGCAGCGCAGGGCCTCGCGGATCACCCCGGCGATGGCGTGGTTGGCCTCGGGCGCGGGCAGGATGCCCTCGGTGCGGGCGAACTGGATGCCGGCGGCGAAGGTCTCGAGTTGCTGAACCGCAATCGGCTCAATCTGCCCCAACTGCACCAGATGGCTCACCAGCGGCGCCATGCCGTGGTAGCGCAAACCGCCGGCGTGGAAGCCCGAGGGGACAAAGGCGCTGCCCAGGGTATGCATCTTCACCAGCGGGGTGAGGTGAGCCGTATCACCGAAATCGTAGGCGTATTTACCCCTGGTCATGGACGGGCAGGCTGCCGGTTCCACGGCCACCGCGCGCACGGCCCGTTCGCCCCGCAGCGCCGCGCCGATGAAGGGGAAGGCGATGCCGGCGAAATTGCTGCCGCCGCCGGTGCAGCCGACCACCACATCGGGGTAGTCGCCGGCCATTTCAAGTTGGGCCAGGGCCTCCTGGCCGATGACTGTCTGGTGGAGCAACACGTGGTTGAGCACGCTGCCCAGGGCATACTTCGTGTCCTCACGCTGGGCCGCCACCTCCACCGCCTCGCTGATGGCGATGCCGAGGCTGCCGGTGCTGTCGGGATGCTCGGCGAGAATGGCCCGCCCCGCAGCCGTCTCCTCGCTGGGGCTGGCGACCACGCTGGCGCCGTAGGCCTCCATGAGCGCGCGGCGATAGGGCTTCTGATCGTAGCTGACCCGCACCATATAGACCTTGATCTCCAGGCCGAAGAGCGCCCCGGCAAAAGCCAGCGCCGAGCCCCACTGCCCCGCGCCGGTCTCGGTGACGATGCGCCTGACGCCTTCCTGCTTGTTGTAGTAGGCCTGGGCGACGGCGGTATTGGGCTTGTGGCTGCCTGCCGGGCTGACGCCCTCGTACTTGTAGTAGATCTTCGCCGGCGTGTCGAGGAGCCGTTCCAGGCGCCGCGCCCGGAAGAGCGGCGTCGGGCGCCACTGCCGGTAGATCGCCTGCACCTCCTCGGGGATGGCGATGGCCCGTTCGGCGCTGACCTCCTGCATAATCAGGGCCATGGGAAAGAGCGGCGCCAGGTCGGCCGGGCCGATGGGCTGGCCCGTGCCGGGATGCAGCACCGGGGGCGGCGGCGCGGGCAGATCGGCGGCGATGTTGTACCAGGTGGTGGGCATGCGCTCTTCGTTGAGTAGATACTTGACGGTGTCCATCGTTGGTGCGTTCCTCCTATCTAACGTGAACATAGGGTGCCGGAGCAGGGGGGTGGGGAAACCGGATTCCCCACCCCGCCGCCCCCGGGAAGGTGAGGGCGCAGCCCCTGCGCAGGGGGATAGGGAACCCAGGTTTCCCCATACCCCCACCCGGTGGGAGGGTTTGGGAGGGCGCAGCCCTTGCGCAGGGGAATGGGGAAACCCGGTTTCCCCATTCCCCCACCCGATGGGAGGGTGGGCGCAGCTCTCCCAAGAAGTTATGTTCATCCCGTCGGTGTGCGGCGGAGCCCCATGCATGGCTAACGTGAACATAGGCTCTCGAAGAGGGCATGGGGAAACCTGGTTTCCCCATGCCCCCACCCGCGGGAGGGTCTGGGAGGGCTGCGCCCTCCCAGGAACAACCTTAATGTTCATCGCGGCGTTGTGCGCGAATCGCATGGACGGCTGATGTGAACATAGGCTGCGAGAGCCAATCCGTCAGGGGGCGACCCGGTTGCCCTCCGTGCCCCTGCCGGAAGGCAGGGAGCAGACAGGTTTCACCCTCCCAGGACCATCGCCGTCTCAACAAAAACGCCTCTCGGACCCACTGGCGGGTCGAGAGGCGATCAGGGATCGCGGTGCCACTCTCTCTTCGCGGGCGCTCACGCGCCGCGCGCTCTGCGGGTACTGTCGCCGCGGCCCGTGGGCCTTGCGCGTTCCATACCCCTCGCCCTGATAACGGTGGCGTCTCCGGCGGCTCCTAGTAGGATGCTCGCTTCGCATAGCGCACGGCCAGCATCCGTTCGCTCCGCAGCTCCCGGGTCCATTCCACGGCGCCGTGCGCTCCGGCCTCGCACCATCCGCCGGCTCGCTGGGCCGCCGCGCGCCGTGTACTCTTCCCGATCCTGGCTATTCGTGTATGTGTTGCTGTGGAGTATAGCACGGTGGAGGCGGGGGTGTCAAACGTGTGACGCCTGGGGGGGTGTGGCGTAACGTCTTGCGCGGCGCCTCGTTCCGTCGGGCTGATGGGTATTGAGAAATTAATCCGGTATACCGGGCTGGCCGTGGGGCTGATCAGGCAGCGGTGACGTGCCCCCCTCCCAACCTCCCCCCGCTGGGGGGAGGCGCACGGTTTCCTCCCCCCAGCGGGGGAGGGTCAGGGAAGGGGCGGGCCGGGACGCGCCGCTTGCGGCGGCGCCGCACTCCCCAACCCTGGTCGCGCGGGGTGCGCGGGGGGTGCGCAGAACGTTGTTACCGCTGGTGAATTGGCTTCGTCGCCAGCCGAGGGTGGCACAGGCAATCGTATGCTGCGGTGCAGCGCGGCGAAAACGGTACCTGGCAGCGCCTTTTGGGAATTCGCCAGCGGTATCAACGTTACGTCACACCCACGCCTGGCGGGGTGATGGGATGTGGGGAAACCCGTTTGCCCACATCCCCGCCAACCTACCGGATAAACTCATTCGTAAACGCAGCGGTCACGTCTACCGGGCTGGCCAGCAGCCCCGCATCGCGCATGAACCGCTCCGTCGCTTTCCACAGGTCGGTATCGGTGTAGCCCAGCCCTTCGGCGTTGGTTTTCTCGCTGTACCAGTAGGGCAGGCTCTCCAGGAGCACCTGGCGCTGCAACTCTACGTCGCCCAGATTGGCCTCGGGAATGAAGCCCAGGCTGACCTCGAAGGCTTCATCGGGGTTGTCCAGGGTGGCGCGCAGGCCCTTCAGCGAGGCGGTGACGAAGCCCCGCACCACGTCGGGCGCTTCGGCGATGAGGCGCTCGCTGACGACAATCCCGTTCGCGGCCAGGTTGTACACGTCGGCGACGCGCAGCACGTCTACCTCGACGCCCTGTTGGCGCAGGAGCACCGGCTCGTTCATTGCATAGCCGGTGGCCACCGGCACCTTGTCCTCCAGCACCGCCTGGGCCTGGGTGAAGCCGATCTCCTGCACCACGAAGGCGCTCTCGTCGAACTGGTTGGCGTAGCGCAGGGCCAGCAGGCCGTAGAAACTCTCGCCGAAGTTGCCGGGAATGCCGACGGTCTTGCCCTTGAGGTCGTTGGCGCTCTTCAGGCCAGTGCTCGACTTGGCGAAGAAGACGATCGGGAACTGCTGGTAGAGGGTCATGACCGTTTTGACCGGCAGGCCCTGCTGGCGGGCCAGGAGGGTGGAGGTGCCGGAGGCGGTGGCGAAATCAACGCCGCTCTCGGGCCAGTTCGCCACCCGTTGCACCACGTCGCTCTCAAAGTTGTAGTCAAAGATGACCTCGAGACCCGCCTCGGCGTAGTAGCCCCTGGCCGCGGCCATATAGTAGGGCGCGAACTGCACATTCGGAAAGTACGACATCGCCAGGGTCACCTTGCGCGGCGCCGGGGCCGATGTGGCCGCGGGCGTCGCCGGTTCGGCCGGCGTGGCCGCGGGCGCCGCCGGTTGGCCACAGGCGGCGAGAAGCGCGGCCAGGGTGAGGATCAGGAAAAGACGGATGCGCATGGCATTGCCTCCAACTTCAACACGAGCCGTCTATGCGGCTCCGCCGCACACGAACAGGATGAAAACAGGTTCTTCTTGGGAGGCCGCAGCCCTCCCAGACCCTCCCGCGGGTGGGGGAATGGGGAAACCCGGTTTCCCCACCCCTCCTCGCCGAGGGCGTATGTTCACGTTAGCCCTCGGCGAGGGTCATGCGCAGCCCGCCGGCGTGGGCTATAGCGGATTATGTATTCAAAGACCATTTGATCCGTGATAGGCGACGCGAACGATCACCCCATCTCCCAGCGCACCAGGGCGCGTTCGAGGAGCGACGCGGCGAGGTAGAGGCACAGGGTAATGGCGGCGAGGGTGATCAGGGCCACGAAGATCAGCGGGGTATCGAAGAGGCCACGGGCGACGTTGATCAGCGCGCCCAGGCCCTCGCGCCCGGCCACGAACTCGCCGACCACCGCCCCGGTGGTGGCCAGGGCCAACCCGGTGCGGACGCCGCCGAAGAGCACCGGCAGGCTGAGGGGCGCCTCGACGTGGCGCAGCATCTGCCAGCGGTTCGCTCCGCTGATCAGGGCCATTTCGCGCAACTCGCGGGGAATGGAGCGCAGCGCCACCACGGTGCTGATCAGCACCGGCAGGAAGGTGATCAGCGCGGCGATGAGCAATTTGCCGGTCAGGCCCGGGCCGAACCAGAGGATAATCAGGGGCGCCACGGCCACCACCGGAATGGCCTGACTGGCCGCCAGCACCGGGGCCGTGGCCCGCTCCAGCCAGGGCAGGTGCGCCAGGACGTACCCCAGGCTCAGCCCGACGACCAGGGCCAGGCCGAAGCCGCCCAGGGCCACCAGCAGTGTGGCCGCGGTGTGCTTCCAGAGCAGGCCGCTCTGCGCCGCCGCCGCGAAACGTTCGGCGACCAGGGCCGGGCCGGGCAGGATGAAGGGCCGGTAGCCCCCCAGGCTGACCAGCGCCTGCCACAGCAGGAGCAGGCCCATGAGCGCCGCGGGCAGCCCGGCCCACTGCAAGGCGCCCCGGCCCACCCACGGCGCGCGCGCCGCCCGCGGCGCCCCGATCTCCCGCTGCATCGGTAACGTTTGCTGCATGCTCACCCTCCTAATAGAAAGCCCCGCTGTGCATGAGCACACCGGGGCAGAATGAACCAGACAGCGCACAACGGTATGGAACACCGTATGCACCGCATCACAGCATGCGCGAACGAGCGCCGGCTCTATCGCGCGTCACTGCGTCGTCTGGATCTTCTTTACGTCCGGACTGTAACCGTCGGCCCCGGAGTTGCACCGGATCCTGCGTGCCTCGCAACACGCTCGTGGGCTGTACCACCGATCGGGAATTTCACCCTGCCCCGAAGATCGTTTGTTAACGGTACATTACCGCGGTCACGGCGAACTGTCAAGCGCGTCAGGTGGTGGTGTGACAACGAAGGCATGGTTCAAACTCACGTGACAATCCAGTCTTCAGCTCCATAGCTCTCCAGTTCTACAGACCGGTTCTGTGAAGGTGTGGAGCTGTGGAGGTGTGGAGCAACAGTCAAACTGGCATGGCCGCTTCTGGGTTATGCCTGAGGCATGGTTTCGCTGCGCGGTCTTGTCCGTAGCCGTTGGGGGGAGGTGCGGAGAGCGGAGAACAACGCGATCGCGTTGTTCCGCCCACGGCGGGGCGGGAGCGACAATAGCCTCCTGGAAGGTCTGCATCCTCCCAGTAACGCTGCTCGTCTCATTCACGGGAGTTATGCAGTTGCCTCCCAGCGGGAAGTGGTGGAGAGCCGCAGGCCCTCTATGAATCCGGCGTGTTCTGCTCATGGCTGCCAGGAGGCCCCCTGGCGAACCGCCGACAGCGCCCCCGCGGCAAGTGGAACGGGCGGATACGGGGAAGCCAGGCCTCCCCGCGCCTCTCCACCGCCTACGTCCCGTCATACTTACGACCGAGTTCCCTGCCACCGAGGACGGGCCAAACCGGTCCCCGCAACCCTACCAGAGACCCATGCCGTTACCGGCGGCAGGTGGTACCCTGGTGGCAGAAGTGTACACCGGTCGCACCACAGGAGAAGACAATGTTCGGACGCTGGCTCAACCGAAACGGCGCGAACAGGTCACAAAGCGCTACTGGCGGTAACCATCTGATCGATCTGCGGAACGTCGTCAAGACCTACCAGAGCGCCGCCGGGAGCTTCACCGCCCTCAAGCATGTCAGCCTCACGGTGGACGCCGGCGAGTTTGTGGCGATCATCGGCAAGTCTGGCTCCGGCAAGTCCACCCTGATCAACATGATCACCGGCATTGACCGGCCCACCTCCGGCGAGGTGTTCGTGGGCGACACGCCGGTGCACACGCTCAGCGAGGGGCGCATGTCGGTGTGGCGCGGCAAGAACCTGGGGATCATCTTCCAGTTCTTCCAGTTGTTGCCCTCGCTCAGCGTGATCGAGAACGTCATGTTGCCGATGGACTTCTGCAACATGTACCGGCCCTCCGAGCGCCACGCCCGGGCCATGCACCTGCTCGAGCAGGTCGAGATGGCCGATCAGGCCCACAAGTTGCCGTCCGCCATCTCCGGCGGCCAGCAGCAACGGGTCGCTATTGCCCGCGCCCTGGCCAATGACCCGCCCATCCTCATCGCCGACGAGCCGACCGGCAATCTCGACAGCAAGACCTCGGCGGCGGTGTTTCAGCTCTTCGAGCGCCTGGTGGGCGAGGGCAAGACGATTGTGATGGTCACCCACGATAACGACCTGGCCCGGCGCGCCAGCCGCTCGGTGATCGTCTCCGACGGCGAGATTGTCAACCAGTACCTCGCCAGGGCGCTGCCGCGCCTCAGCCTCGACCAGTTGATCACCGTCACGCGCCAGATTGACCGGCTGACCTTCGAGCCGGGCCAGCCGATCGTGCGCCAGGGCGCCGAGGCCGAGTACTTCTACATTATCACCAGGGGCCGGGTGGAGGTGATTATTGACCAGCCCGGCGGCGGCGAGTTGATCGCCGAGGTGCTCGGCGAGGGCCAGTACTTCGGCGAGCAGGCGCTGCTGGGCGGCGGCGTGCGCAACGCCACCGTGCGGGCGGCCCACGACAACGGCCCGGTCGAGGTGGTGGCCCTCGACCGCAGCGAGTTCCACGCCCTGCTGGAGGAGTCGGCGGGCACGCGCGCCGATGTCGAGCGGGTGGCCGCCGAACGCCGCGCCGCCAACAGCGGCGCCCACGCCCTATCGTGAACATGGGGGAACCAGGTTCCCCCATACCCCCGCCCGCAGGAGGGCCTGGCCCGTGCGCAGGGGGCTGCGGAAACCCGGTTTCCCCAGCTCTCCACCCGGTGGGAGGGTTTGGGAGGGCAAAGCCCTCCCAGGAGCAACCTATTTTCATCCCGTCGTTGTGCGGCGCAGCCGCATGGATGGCTACCGTGAGAAGGGAACCACCGATGCTCGCACCACGCTGGCGCAAAGTGCTTGGCGATCTCTGGAGCAATAAGACCCGCACGCTGCTGGTCGTGCTCGCCATCGCCATCGGCGTCTTCGCCATCGGCATGGTCTCCGGCGGGCGCGCCATTCTGATGCGCGACCTGAACGGCGACTGGAATGCGACCAATCCCGCCAGCGCCTCGATCGCCGCTAATGACATTGACGACGCGCTGGTGCAGACCATCCGGCGCATGCCCGGCGTCGCCGACGCCCAGGCCACGCGCGGCGTGACCGTGCGCGCCCTGACGCCCACCGGCGAGTGGAAGGACCTGCAGCTCCAGGTGGTCGGCAGGGTCGAGGACCTGCGGATGTACGTCCCCACGCCCCTCAGCGGCCAGTGGCCGCCCGCCCGCCGCGCGATCGTGCTCGAACGCTCGGCCCTGCCCTTCCTGGGCGCCGCCGAGGGCCAGATCCTGCGCATTGAACGGCGCGATGGCAAGCAGTTCGACCTGCCGGTGAGCGGCGTGGTCTACAACCTCGGCAGCGGTTTCCCCACCGCCCTGGCCAATATCGGCTACGGCTACATCAGCGACCAGTCGGCTGAACTGCTCGGCGCGCCGCGCGGCTACAACTCGGTGGATATTCTCGTTGCCGAAAACGCCTACGACCAGGCCCACGTGCGCGCCATCGCCGAGGAGGTAGAGGCGAAGATCGAGAAGAGCGGGCGGGTCTCGGGGGGCATCTTCATCAGCAAGCCGGGCGTCTACCCCGCCGATGATTTCGTGCAGGCCTTTACGTTGCTCTTGAGCATCATCGGTCTCTTCGCCCTGGTGTTGAGCGGCTTCCTGGTGATCAACACCATCAGCGCCCTGCTCACCCAGCAGATCCGCCAGATCGGGGTGATGAAGGCCATCGGAGCGCGCAACCGCGACATCGTGCAACTCTACCTGGTGACGGTGCTGGCCTTTGGCGCCCTTGCGCTGCTCATCGCTGTTCCCCTCGGCATTCTGGGGGCCTGGGGCCTGGCCGCTTTCTTCGTGGGGCTGTTTAACTTCAACATCTCCACCGTGGCCCCCACGCCCGCGGTCCTCGTCCAGCAGATCGCGGCTGGCCTGCTGATCCCCGTGCTGGCGGCGCTGGTGCCGGTTATCAGCGGCACGCGCGTGACCGTGCGCGAGGCCATCGGCAGCTATGGGCTGGGCAAGGGCCGCTTCGGGCGCAGCCCGCTCGACCGGTTGCTGGAGCGCATCCGCTTCCTCTCGCGCCCCATGCTGCTCTCGCTGCGCAATACCTTCCGCCGCAAGGGGCGCCTGGCGCTCACCCTCTCGACCCTGACTCTGGCGGGCCTGATTTTCATGGCCGTGATCAGCCAGCGGGTCAGCCTCTACACAACCATTGACCGGGTCTATCAGCAGCTCAACATTGATGTCTTCATCTCGATGAACCGGCCCTATCGCACCACGGTGCTCGACCAGCTCGCCACGCTGCCCGGCGTGGCGGACGTGGAGTACTGGAACGGCTACAACGCGCGGATCATCGAAAGCGGCGACCGGGAGAGCAGCGAAACCTACAGCATCATCGCCGCGCCCGCCGACGGCGACGCGCTGCGGGTGCAGATCGATGAGGGCCGCTGGCTCCTGCCCGACGACTATGGGGCGGTGGTGCTCACCAGCGGCTACCTGACCGATTACCCCGATACCCGCGTGGGCGACGTGGTGCGGATCAAGGTGGCCGGCAAAGAACTGAACCTGACCGTGACGGGCCTCTCGCGCACGCCCTTCCCGCTCGCGGCCATGTACGTCAATCTGCCGACCTTCAGCCGGCAGATGGGCGACACGGGCATGGCCACCGAGGTGCGCCTGATCACCGACCAGCGCGACGCGGCGACCCAGGAGCGGGTTGCCGCCGCCGCGGGGGAGTTGCTCAAGCGCCAGGGGCTCGAGGTGGGCTTTACCCGCACCACGGCCCAGTTTCGCGCCCAGAACAGCATCGGCATCGATATGATCATCTTGTTCCTGCTGCTGATGGCGGGGCTGCTGGCCGTGGTTGGCGGTCTGGGCCTGATGGGCACCATGAGCATCAACGTGCTGGAGCGCACCCGCGAGATCGGCGTGATGCGCGCCATCGGCGCCGGCGACCGGGCCATCCAGCGTATCGTGATCACCGAGGGCGTGCTCATCGGCCTGATAAGCTGGATCGTCGGCGCCATCCTGGCCGCCCCGGTCAGCTACGCGATGAACCAGGGACTGGAGACGATCTTCCAGGCCGAAAACTCGTTCACCTTCGTGTTCTCGTTCATGGGCGTGGCCCAGTGGTTGGGAATCGTGGTCGCGCTGGCTGCCATTGCCAGCTTCCTGCCCGCCTGGAACGCCTCGCGGGTCACCGTTCGCGATGTGCTGGCCTATGAATGAGGGGGGTGGGGAAACCGGGTTTCCCCACTTCCCCACCCGGTGGGAGGGTGGGGGCGGGCGCAGCCCGCGAGCAGGGGGGTGGGGAAACCGGGTTTCCCCACACCCCCCGCCCGCAGGAGGGTGTGGGCGGGCGCAGCCCGCGAGCAGGGGTATGGGGAAACCGGGTTTCTCCATACCCCGCCCGCAGGAGGGTGTGGGCGGGCGCTCCCTCCCAGGGACAACACGGGCGCCCGTGGCATGGTGCGCGGCGCATCCAGACGCACCGCTTCACATCGGCAATCTACTAACCTGTCATCCTTAAGCGGCTACCTCCCGGTAGCCAGAGAAAAGGAGCCTACCGCGATGCGGAAGATCCTCATCGGCACGCTTGCCGGCCTGGTCCTGGCCGGCCTGGTGGCCTGCGCCGCCCCCGGTTCGCAGGAGCCTCAGGCGACCCCGCTGCCGGCGGTGCAGGCGCCGAGCACGGTCATCGCTGAGGGCAAGGTCGTTCCGGCCAGCAGCGTCAATCTGAACTTCGAGACCAGCGGCATCGTCGCCGAGATCCTGATCAAGGAGGGCGACACGGTGCAGGCCGGCGCCCCGCTGGCCCGCCTCGATAGGCGCGACCTGAGCCTGCGGGTCGAGCAGGCCCAGGTCAACCTGGAGCAGGCGCAGGCCGACTACGACCGGCTGCTAGAGGGGGCCACCCCCGAGCAGATCGCCGCCGTCGAGGCCGAGATCGCCCGCGCGCGCGGCCAGTTGCAGGCCACGGCGGGCAGCGTCACCCCGGCGGACATCGCCGCGGCCCGCGCCGAACTGGAGAGCGCCCGCGCTCGCCTGGCCGAGTTGCTGGCCGGCCCCAAAGCCCCCGAGATCGCCTCGGCCCAGGCCGCGGTGGACCAGGCGCGCATCGGCTTGCAGCAGCAACGCAACGCCCTCTCGCAGGCGCGGGTCAACGCCGAGTTGAACCTCGAACGGGCCGCCAATGCCCTGCGCAATGCCCAGGACGAGTACAGCCGGGTCTACTGGCAGAACCGCGAGCGCGAGCGGCTGCCCGGCGAACTGCCCCAGGAGTTTCGCGACCGCGAGGCCGCCGCGCAACGGGCGGTGGAGGACGGTGAGACCGCCCTGGCCCAGGCCCACCTGACTCTGGAGCAGGCCCGGCAGGCGGAGATTACCGGCATCCAGGCCGCCGAGACCAGCGTGCGCGACGCCGAGGCGCGCTACGAGCGCCTGGTCAGCCCGGCTGAGGCCGACGCAATCGCGGCGGCGCGCGCGCAGATCGCCGCCGCCGAGGCGCGGCTGGCGCGGCTCACCGGGGGGGAGCGGGCGGGCAACGTGTCCGCCGCCGAGGCCGGCGTGCGCAATGCCGAGGCGCGCCTGGCCGAGCTTCAGGCCGCTCCCAGCGACGCCACCCTCAGTGGCGCGGCGGCGCGCGTGCGCGGCGCCGAAGTGGCCCTCAAACAGGCCCGACTGGCCCTCGAACGGGCCACCCTGAACGCTCCCATGGCCGGCACGGTGGCCGAGTTGAACCTCAAGATCGGCGAGGTCGCCAGCCCCACCACCCCCGCGGTCGTGCTGGCCGATATGAGCGCCTGGCAGATCGAGACCGAGGATCTCACCGAGCTAAGCGTGGTGCAGATCCGCGAGGGCGACCCGGCGCGGATCACCTTCGACGCCCTGCCCGGCTTTGAACTGCCCGGCGTGGTGGAGCGCATCAAGCCCCTGGGCAAGAACCGCCAGGGCGACATCGTCTACACCATCGTGGTGAAGCCCACCACCTGGGACGAGCGCCTGCGCTGGAATATGACCGCGTCGGTGCAGATTGGGGAGTAAAAGAGGGTTTCCGGGAGGGCCTTGCCCTCCCGGACCCGCCCCCCGGCGGCAGCCCTACTCTACCACGAGACGGTACAGCCCCCCGCCGTGATCGGTCAGGTAGAGTTCGCCGGTCTCGTCCTCGCCAAAGGAACTGGTGCGAATGTTCAGGATGCCCAGCCGCGCGCCGATCCACCCGGCGCCGTTGGCGCGCAGCCCCCAGAGGTTGCCACTGCAATAGTCGGCATACAGGTACGTCCCCGCGAGCCGCGGAAAAGCCGCGCCGCGATAGACGTAGCCGCCGGTGATCGAACAGCCCCCGCCAGGCGAACCGTGGCCGTAGACGGCGATGGGCAACTCCAGGCCGCTCTGGTCGCACCTCTCGGCGCGAAAGCAAGCCTTGCCCTCCATGATCTTCCAGCCGTAGTTCTCGCCGCCGGGGCTGCCGGCGGGCTGAACGTGCACCTCTTCCCACGCATTCTGGCCCACATCGGCGATGAACAGGTCGCCCGTGGCCCGGTCGAAGGAGAAGCGCCAGGGGTTCCGCAGCCCATAGGCCCAGATCTCCGGACGGGCGCCGGCGCGGTTGAGCATGGGGTTATCGGCAGGAACGGCGTAGGGCGCGGCGCCGTCCACATCAATACGCAGCAGTTTGCCGAGGAGTGTATCGAGGCGCTGCCCGTTGTTCCAGGGGTCGCCGGCGGCGCCGCCGTCGCCGGTGCCGATGTAGAGGTAGCCATCGGGGCCGAACTTCAACAGGCCGCCATTATGGTTGGCGGCGGGTTGCTCGATCGTCAGCAACTCGGCGGCGCTGGACGAATCGGCGCGGTCGGGGTCGTCGCGGCTGACGCGGTAGCGCGCCACGACGCTATGGCCGTCGCGGTTGGTGTAATTGACGAAGAACGTCCCGTTCTCGGCGAAACGGGGATGGAAGGCGACGCTGAGCAGGCCCTGCTCATTGCCGCGGGAGCCAACCAGGGCCGCGATGTCGAGAAAGGGGCGGGGCAGCAAGCGTCCCTCACGCACGATGCGCACCTGTCCGGCCTGTTCGACCACGAAGAGCCGCCCGCTGCCGTCACCGGCGCCGGTCACGTGGGTGGGCCGGCGGAGGCCCTGCACGACCGGCGCGAGGCGGATGGAAAGCCGTTCGAGATCAGCGGCGGGCGCGGCGGGGGTGGCGCGGGGCGCGGCGACGGTCGCCGGGGGGCGGGCCGGGAGAGTGGGCGTGGCCGGCGGCGCGGCGCCGGAGGCCGCCCCACAGCCGGCCAGAAGCGCTATGATCAGCAAGGTGACAACGAGCCGTCCTGGCATGAGGTTGCGGTATCCTTTCCAGATGATCGATTCCTGGAATCAGGATACCACAGTGCCAGCGGCGGAAGCGGGGGACAGGGGCGACCCGGTTGCCCCTGTCCTCTCAAAACACCATCTTCCGTTCAGCGAGTTTGGCGTCAATCGTCGCCTGGATACGCTCGCGGACCAGTTCGGTCAGACCGAGGACGGTCAGGGGATCATCGGCCTCCGCGGGATCGTAGGTGTCGGTGGGCAACGGCTCGCAGAAGGTGATAGACCAGCGCGTGGGCAGGGGAATGACCCCGAAGATACCCAGCCAGGGGAAGAAGGGCGTAATCGGAAAATAGGGCATCCCCAGGAGCCTGGCGATCGGCTGGGCATTGCCGAGCATAGGATAGATCTCTTCGGCGCCCACCACGGCCACAGGCACGATGGGCGACCGGGCGCGCAGCGCCGCCTGCACAAAGCCGCCACGACCGAAACGGGCGAGTTTGTAGCGGTCCTTGTAGAGTTTGCCCACCCCCTTCAGGCCTTCCGGGAAGACGCAGACCAGTTCATCGTTCTGCAGCAGGCGGATGGCGTTTTCGGGCAACCCGGGCACCTGCCCCATCGCCGCCAGCGTCGGGGCGACGAAGGGCAGCGTGCTGAACCAGTGCAAGTGCAGGCTGCGGACGATGCGGTCGTTCTGGGCCGGATGATCCTCGGCTACCGCCGCGGCGATCATGGCCCCGTCCCAGGGCAGCACGCCGCTGTGGTTGGCGACGAGCAGCGCGCGTCCTGTGGCGGGCACATGCTCCAGGCCCTCGGCCCTGACGCGCCACCAGGTGCGGTACATAAAGCGCAGGAAGGGCCGCACCACCGCGATCACCTCGGGGTCCATCCCGAACGGATCAGTGCTGTACTCGCCGTTGAGCCGTCGCTTGATGAAGCCGACCTGCTCATCGATCTGGTAGCGCAGGACCATCCCGATACCCTTCCAGAAATCGGGGTCAAGATAATCTTTCAGGTCAATGTTGCGCAGAATCTGATTGACCCGTTCGACCTGCTGATCGGTCATGCGGCGCATGTTCTCGCCCACCAGGCGCAGCAGGCCGGCGGCCATGTTCTGCATCTCGCTCACTTCGCCGGCAACGCTCTCCGCGACGTTATTGCGCACCTCCACCTCGAACTCGAAGCGCGTATCAGCTGGCCCGGCGGCGCGTTCGGCATTGGAGGCCTCGTAGAGGCTCCCGGCGGAGGGAGGCGTCGCGAGTTCGATGGGGCGTTCGGACCAGAACGACGTGGCCGGAGCGGCAGTGGGAGCGACGCCTGGCGCGGGGGCGGCGCCGGTCACGGGCACATCGAACCAGCTCGCGGTGGGCGAGGGCGCGGTCTTTGTCTCCCCGACGGGCACGTCCAGGCCCTCTTCGGCAGCGCCGGCCGGGGCGCCTTGCGTCGCGGGGGAGGCCGCCTCCAGCGCCGCCGGAGGCGCCTGTTTCGCCCGGCCGCCGGTCCTGGCCCGGCCCGGCTTAGGGGTGTCGGCAGCCGGCGCCGTGGCGTTCTTGCGGCTGCCGGCGCGGCTGGTTTTGCCGCTCGCGGCAGCGGAAGACGCGGCGCGCCGGGCGCCCTTCTTCGGCGCGGCGCCCTCGGCAGGTGGCGTCTCCGCCACGGGGGCGCGCTCATCGGGGCCGGCAACGGCCTCGGGCGTGGTTTCAGGCGCGGGGGCGCGCTCATCGGGGCCGGCGCCGGCCCCGGGCGCGATTTCCGGTGCGGGGGCGTACTCATCGGGGCTGGCAACGGCATTGTTCGCGGCCTCGGGCGGGGCGACCTGATCCAGACCAGCGATGCCCGCATCAGGCTGATCCTCGGCCGCCTCGGTGGGGCGTCCATTGGGGCTGGTATCATCACTCACGGGCTAGCTCCTTCGGGCGAGGAACTCGCGGAGAGCCGCTTCGGACTCCGCGCGATCCTCAACAAGGCGCCCATTGGCGCGCAGCATCTGGATCAGTTCGGCGGCGCTGCGCGTCGGCGCCCAGCCAAGCTCACACTTCGCGCGCTGCGTATCCACCACACAGCTATAGCGCAGAAAGCTCGGGCCAAACGGCCAGTGACCGAGGATGGCCTGATTACCCAGCGAGAGCGCCAGTTCCACCACCGGTTCGAGCAAGGGCGCGGGCTGCTGGCCGGCCAGGCGGATGGCCTGCGAGAGGCGCAGCACATCATCGGAGGCCAGATTAAACGGGCCGGCCACGGAGGAGAGGGCCGCCCGCGCGAAGCCCTCGGCGGCGTCATCAAGCCCCAGCAACTGGATACGTGGATCGAAGCCCACCAGCATCGGCGGGCCAGGATTGGTCAAATACGCAACCATGGGCGACCAGCCGCCGATGAGCGAAGCCAGGCGCAGGGGCACGACCTGCAGCATCGGGCGCCGGGCGACGAAATCGATCGCGAACTGCTCAACCTCGGCAAAGTCGCGCAGGAGGCCGCTAAGGGTCGCGAGGGCGATAGGGCGCTCCTCGGTGATCATGGAAGGATTGAGGGCGCTGGCGCCATAGACGCCGACGTGGCTGAGCAGCACAACGCGCCGCACCCCTGCGGCGGCGCAGGCGCCGAACAACTCCATCGAGCCGATCACATTCTGCTGCACCGCCTGTTCCCGATCCTCGGCGGGCCGTTCAGCGCCGGCAAAATCAAGGTGCACCACCACCTCGATCGCCTCAGCGCGCAGCAACTCAACGAACTGCTTCCCCGAAAGCCTGGCGGCGAACCACTCGGCGCGCCCGACCGGGGCGGGAGGGCGGGCGCGCCCCAGGCCAACGATGCGCGCCTCGCGATCACGACTGATCAACTCCGCCACCCGCGCGCCGAGCAGCCCATCTATCCCGTTGATAAAAACCCGGGTCATGGCCTTGCTCCTACGCAACACTGTCGCGCAGCCACCGCTCGAGACCCTCTTTGTCCATGTCGGAGTTGCTCAGCGCCCGGAAGACATAGGCGAGTTCGCTGGAACTGATCTCGGGTTTCAGCGCAACCCCGTTCACTTCAAGAAACCGCAACAGGGCTAGCAATGCGGTCGCCTCATTCGCCCCTACAAACGGATGGCTCTTAACGATCAAATAGACCAGCACCGCCGCCTTGGCACACACATCGGGATACAACTCGGCGCCAAACATCTCCTGACGCGGGGCATTCACCACTGTCAGTAACCGATCCTGGCTCTTGATACCGAGCAGGCCCCCGTAGCGTTCCACGGCGTAGGCGTGCAGGTCGAGGAGTTCTTCTCTGGTCAGGTAATGCATAACGACGAACCATCTGCCGGGGCGACGCTGCCACGGCAGCCCATATGCTTACAGCCCGGCGATCTGCCGGAAGGCCTTATCGTACTTATCGCTCACCTCTTTGGCCCAGGCGCGGAGCTGCGGGCTCATGGGGCGGCGCAGCAGCACCTCCTGCTCGGTGAAGACGATTTCGACGATTTCCTCCTCCCCCAGACCTACGGCGCGCAGCCAGCCCTGCACCACCGGGGGCAGGTTCTCGCGCTCGATCGTGAACGAGCGGGGCATCGGCATACTCCTTGTATCGGTCAGGCGGGCGACGCCGCAGGGGCCGTCGCGCCGCCGCTCCAGCCCTCTCCCACCGGGGACGGACGTATGGCTCCTCCCCCCAGCGGGCGGGGGTATGGGGCAACCCGGTTTCCCCATATCTCTGCTGGAGGGCCAGGACCTCCCGTAGGCGGGGACGTGGGGAAACCCGGTTTCCTCACATCCCTCGCCGGCCGGCGACCGCGTAACTCCTGGTATTTGATTTGATACCAGAACCCTTGCTACTCTTCGCGTTTGCGCATATGGGGAAAGAGGATCACCTCACGGATGTTGGGCCGGTCGGCCAGCACCATCATGATCCGATCGATACCCATGCCCAGGCCGCCTGTCGGGGGCATGCCATAGAGCAGCGCGTTGAGAAAATCCGTATCCATCTGATGGGCCTCTTCGTCGCCGGCGGCGAAATCGCGGCCCTGTTCCAGAAAGCGTTGTTCCTGGTCGAAGGGGTCGTTCAGTTCGGTGAAGGCATTGCCCACTTCCATGCCGGCGACAAAGGCCTCAAAACGTTCAGTAAAGGCGGGATTGTCGGGTTTGCGTTTCGCCAGCGGCGATAGTTCCACCGGGTAGTCGAGAATGAAGGTCGGCTGCACCAGGTGGGGTTGCACATATTCGCTGAACAACTCATCAACCTGTTTGCCCCAGGTCGGCTTCGGCTCGAGCTTCAGGTGGGCCGCCGCGACGGCCTCGCGCAGGGCGCCGAGGGTGCCGACCTCGCGGATGTCAATCCCCGTGTGTTGCACAATGGCCTCGGCCATGGTCATGCGCGCCCAGGGGCACGCAAAGTCAAGCTCCTGGCCCTGGTAGCGCGTGCGGGGCGAGCCGGTGGCGGCGATGGCCATCTCGCGCATCAGTTCCTCGACCAGCAGCATCATATGCGTATAGTCGGCGTAGGCCTGGTAGCACTCCATCATCGTGAACTCGGGATTGTGGCTCCGGTCAACGCCCTCGTTGCGGAAATTTTTGCCGATTTCATAGACCGCGGGGTAGCCCCCGACGATCAGGCGCTTGAGGTAGAGTTCGGTGGCGATGCGCAGGTACAGCCCCTGGCCCAGCGCGTTATGATACGTCGTGAACGGTCGCGCCGCGGCGCCGCCGTAGACTGGCTGGAGCACCGGCGTTTCCACTTCGAGGAAGCCCCGCGCGTCGAGCACGCGCCGCATCGCAGTAATGGCCCGCGCGCGGGCGCGGAAGATCGCGCGCACCTCGTGGTTGACAATCAGATCGAGGTAGCGCTGGCGGTGGCGCTCCTCGACATCCTGCAGACCGGCCCATTTTTCGGGAGGCGGGTTGATCGCCTTGGCGAGCAGCGTCAATTCGCTGACGAACAGCGAGGCCTCGCCAGTCTTTGTGCGGCGCAGGGTCCCGCTGGCCTGCACGATATCGAAGGTGTCAAGCTCATCACGAAAGCGCTCGAACCAGACCTCGCCCAGGTCGGCGCGGCTGATCCAGAGTTGCACCGTCCCGGTGCCGTCTTCGACGTGCGCGAAGGCGATCTTGCCCATGATGCGGCGCGCGCCGACAATGCGCCCGGCGATGGTCACTGGCGTGGCGGCGGCGGCAAGGTCATCGAAGCGCGCGAGCACCTCGGCCACCTGATGGGTGGGCGCGGCGCGGGTGGGAAAGGGATCAACGCCCGCGCCGCGCAGCCGTTCCAGCTTGGCGGCCCGCTGGGCCTGAAGATCGTTGAGCTCCATGAATACGTATGGTCAACACAAGCAGGCAAAAAGGCCACGGCACCGGGCGTGGCGCACTCGCTTCATTATACCATCGCTTGCGCCGCTCGCCGCGCCGGTTTGGCAGGAGGGAGGGGTGTGGGGAAACCCCGTTTCCCCACACCCCCGCCCGCGGGAGGGCAGCGTGCCCGCGGAGACGCGACGCGGGCGGGCCGCCCGCGCTTCCAGGCTCGGGGAGTGCCCCGGGCATGAACAGGCACGCAAAAAAAGCCCCATCTCTCGGGCGGAGAGGTGGGGAAACCATGGAGCATATTCCAGCGAGCGCGCCAGGCGAACGGTGCGATCAGGCTTCGCTTCAGGCGCGGCCCCCGGCGCCAGCGGCCCGTCTAGCGCACCCTGACGATGGTCAGCTTCATCACCCCGGAGGGGGTCTGCACAGTGACCTTCTGGCGCGGGCGCTTGCCAAGAATGGCGGCGCCGATCGGCGACTCATTGGAGATGCGACCCTGACGGGGATTGGCTTCGGCGCTCCCGACGATCATCCAGGTCTCTTCTTCACCATCTTCGTCGAAGCGCACGGTTACCGAAGAGCCGACGCGAACCTCGCCGTTGCTGGTCTGCTCGTCGTCAATCGTCTCGGCGCGGGAGAGAAGGCTCTTTAATTCGCGGATGCGGCCTTCAAGCAGGGCTTGCGCCTTTTTGGCGTCTTCGTACTCCCCGCTCTCGGAGATGTCGCCGAGCTCCTTGGCGGCGGCAATACGCTCCGCAACATGTTTACGCTCAACCGTCTGGAGGTGCTCGAGTTCTGCCTCGAGCCTGGCGCGGCCCTCACGTGTGAGGTACGTCGTCTTGTCTGTCATTGTGTGGCTGCCTCTGTGCTGTCCGATCGCCGTAGGAGCTACAGCGTGGAAGGGCCGCAGAGGGTGCGAACCCTGCTCCAGGCGACGAAAAGAACAAACCGAGAGCATTGCTCTCAGTCAGGTCAACGGTCGCAGACCCCGTCGGCTACGCAATGTTTTACCGTTGATACAACGATTATAGCGGATGATACAACGGTTGTAAAGAACCTTGACGGATACGCCCCGATACGTTACGATCACCCTCAGTCACCAGCTCTCAGGAGCGCGCCATGGGTGTATCGCTCAACCCGACGATCTTTCGCGCCTACGACATCCGCGGCGTTGTTGACCGGGACCTTGATGAGGCGGTCTATGTCCGTCTCGGGCATGCCGTGGGCGCCTATTTTGGCGAGCAAGGTCTACGCCGCATCGTGGTGGCGCGCGATGCGCGGTTGAGTTCGCCCCAGTTTCAGGCGGCCCTGATCGAGGGGTTGCGCGCTATGGGCTGCGATGTGGTTGACATCGGCCAGGCGCCGACGCCGGTGATGTATTTTGCGGTCGAGCATCTTGGCGCCGACGGGGGCGCGATCGTCTCCGCCAGTCACAACCCTCCCGAGTTCAACGGGCTGAAGTTGCGCCGGGCGCATCCGCGCTACGGCAGCGAGCCGTTGAGCAGTGAGGAGATCCAGACGCTCGGACGCATCGCCCTGGCCGGCACGGTTGCCTCCGGTATGGGCAGCCTGGATCAGGTTGATGTGAGCGCGGCCTACGTGGCGAGTGTCGCCAGGGTGCTGCCCTTCAGCGGGCCACGCCCACGAGTGGTGCTCGACGCCGGAAACGGGGTCGCCGGGCCGATCGCGCTGCGCCTCTACGAAGCCCTCGGGTTGGAGGTCGTCCCATTGTTCATCGAACCCGATGGCGCCTTCCCCAACCATCACCCCGATCCGCTCAAGGCCGAGAATCTCCAACACCTGATCGCCGCCGTGCGCGCCCACGGGGCCGACCTGGGCGTGGGTCTCGATGGCGACGGCGACCGCCTCGGGGTGGTGGATCGCGATGGCGCCATCGTGTTTGCCGACCGCTATCTGATCGCCCTGGCGACCTATCTCCTCAGACAGCGACGCGGGCCGGTGGTCTTCGATGTGAAGTGCAGCGCCGTGCTCCCCCGCGCCATCGAGGACCTCGGCGGCACGCCGGTGATGTGGAAAACCGGCTATCCCCATCTCTCGGCCAAGATGCGCGAGACCGGCGCCGTCCTGGGCGGAGAACTGAGCGGGCACGTCATGTTCCCCATCCCGCGCCATTTCTACGATGATGGCGCTTTCGCCGGCGCGTACCTCCTCTATGCCCTGACGCAGTTGGGCGCGACGCTCGCCGAGGTGCTGGCGCCCTATCCACCGTTGCCCTCGCTCGATGAGGGCCGCATCCCCTTCCCGGAGGAGCTCAAGTTCCAGGCCATCGAGTACGTGCGCGAACGGTTCAGCGCGGCGTATCGGGTGATTGATGTGGACGGCGTCCGCGTCGACTTCGGCGACGGCTGGGGGTTGCTCCGCGCCTCGAATACCGAGCCCGCGCTCACCAATCGCTTCGAGGCGCAAACCATGGAACGCGCTCTGGCCATTCGTGACCAGATGATGGGCGCGGTGGAAGAGTTCCGAAGGCGCGTATGAGTGTTCGCTACCGGCCCTACGCCCAGGTCTGGGCAGCGGTTGTCGCTGCCGATTTTACCCTCGATCAGGTGCGCCGGCGCGGCCTGTCCGTTGCCAGGCAGCTTGGCGAGCGTGGCCTGAGTTGTCTGGTTGCCTACGATACGCGCTTTATGGGTGGCCTCTTCGCCCGTGACCTGGCCACCCTGCTGCACATGCAGGGCGTCCGCGCGGCGCTTGCCACCACCCCGGCGCCACTGCCGGCGGTGTACCACGCCCTTGATCAGCGGGTTGCCGATACGGCCCTGTGCGTCTCAGCCGGGAACCAGGCTTACTATTATAACGGGTTGGTGCTCCTCGCGGACAAGGGCGGTGTTTCGCTCGATCCGGTTGACTTCGCGCCGCCACCCGTGGCCTTCCCGCCGGTTGGCGATCCACCCGCCGAGGGGATGGTGGATGTGCGCGATCTGTATCTGAAAGCGCTGCGCGATGCGGTTGAAGTCGATCTTATCCGCCGGACGTCCATGACCCTCTTTGTTGATGCGATGAACGGCGCTGGCGCTGGCCTCCTCCCTGCCCTGCTCGGCGAGAGTGGGCAGACCCGGGCAATCGAAATCAACCGTGAACACGATCCCTTGTTCGCCCGTGTGCCTCCGACACCGGTGGAGAGCAGCCTCAACCGGCTGAAAAAACTGGTGCGCGAGAGTGACTCGCACCTGGGTCTGGCCATCTCCGCCGATGGCACGGCGATGGCCCTGGTTGACAAGTACGGTGAGCAACTCGATCCGGCCGAAACGGGGTTGCTGCTCGCCGCCTATCTGGCCCGCCAGCATCGCCAGCGTGGAACGGTTGTCGTTCCCGCGCCGGCTGCCGGGACGCCGCTGGCCGGACCGGCCCATCTGACCGCCTGGGAGGACGCAACCGGTCTGAAGATCGAGATCGCCGGTGATCCGGAAGCGCACCTCGCGACCCTTCTGGCTCGCGATCGCACCCTGCCGGTTCTCGCGGCAACCACCGACGGGCAGTTTACGCTGGGGCGCTATGCCGGCTATCCTGATGGCATTCTGGCTGGCTTGCTCTGCGCCGAGATGGTCGCCCGGAGCGGCGGTAATCTGCGCGACCTGATCGATGCTCAGCGGAGACAGTTGCTGCACGTCTGACTCTGCCGGGTAAGTGTTCGCATTTTTCCTGGGAGCGGGGGCAGCGTGCCCGCGTAGACGTGATGAGGGCGTCCCGCCCTCGCTCTCAGGCTCGGGGAGTGCTTCACGTGTGAACAGGTACTCTGCCGGAGTCGTCGGTCTTCAAGAACGGGAATTACGCGCTCGCCTCCCGGCGAGGAGATAGCGGGGAGGGCGCGTCTCCCCGCACCCCTCCACCGCGTACATCCGGCTAATAACCCTACCTCCCCTTTAAGGTATATGCAATCGATCACCCGTCGCCTCTCGTCCTTGAGCCATCTTACCTGGCCCCTCGCATTCACGTTCATTGGCGTCATATTGCTCTCCCTTGGCGTCGCCTATCTGTTCATCCATATCTATCGAACGGTCGAGGGGTTACCTTCCTTTGTTTCCATATTGACCCTGCAGGTCCTCCCGCGCCCGCTGCGGGGCGTGCTCTTGATCCTGGCAGGGTTGGGGGTGCTGGCCTTCGGGATCTGGCGCCTGAGCGGGGTGGTGGTTATCCCCATACCCGACCCGCACACCGAAGGCGGCGATGATCTGGTGCTCGGCTACCGGCGCGACGCGCCACCGGCCATCACCGTGCTCTCGGGCGGGCCAGGGTTGCTCGTCCTCAGCGCCATGGGCGAGCAGGTGCGCCGGCTGACCTGTATCGTGCCCGTACAGGACCCGGTGGAGTATTACTACCGGGCCGCCGGTCTCTTCAATATGCAGAACGTTTACTATGTGGTGCCCACCCCCGAGCCGATCGGGGTCGTCGCCGAACTCGACGATGGCACGCGCATGGACGTGCGGCGGCTCAACCTCGACCCGAGCATCGCCGAGCGGCACGTGGAGCGGCTCTTCCTGGAGCACGACGGCGCCGAACCGCCCCGGCTCACCCGTCTGGCTGCCGAGGCCATTCGCGATGCCGACGCAATCGTGCTGGGGCCGGGCAGCCTGTTCGAGAGCATTCTGCCCAACCTGCTGATTGACGACCTGCGCGAAGCCATCGCCAGCAGCCCGGCGCGGAAGATCTATGTCTGCAATCTGATGACCGAACCCGGCCGCACCACCGGTTTCGGGGTCGCCGAGCATATCGCGGCGATCAAACGCTTCGGTGGCTTCACCCCCGATTATGTGCTGGTGAATGCCCAGCGCATTGACCCGGAGATTTACCAGCTCTACGCAGCGGCCAACCAGTCGCCCGTCTACCTCGACCCTGAGGAGTACGAAGAGACCACCCTGCTGCCCGGGGGCAGGGTCACCCAACAGCAGGTGATGATCGAGGGCAGTGTGGTCATCGAAGCCGACCTGGCTTCATCGGTCATTCAGTACACTGCTTCGCTCAGCAACCCGACCGAGAGTCGCGCCGTGCGCGTGCTGCGCCACGATAGTCAGAAACTTGGCCATGCTATTCTGGAACTGATCCGACGAACGTAGCACGATAGAGGAGGGTCGCGCCTCCGGCCCGCATCGGCGATGGGATAAACAGGTTGTCCTGGGAGGGCGCAGCCCTCCCAAACCCTCCCACGGGTGGGGGTATGGGGAAACCGGGTTTCTCCATACCCCTGCTCAAGAGCTGCGCCCTCACCCTCCCGCGGGTGGGAGAATGGGGAAACCCGGTTTCCCCATTCCCCTCCTCCGAGGGACTATGTTCACGTTAGATCTGGAATGCCTGATCTCTGCAAACCATGACCATCATCGTTTTCGAAGACGAACTCTGGCGCAACTTCGCCACGCTGACACAGGCTCGCCCGGTGTTTGAGATGCGCTGCGGCGCTTTTTCCACCCGTGAGCGGTCCGCCGCGGTCGTGGGCGCGATCCAGGCCACGGAGTGCGAGGCCCTGGGTCTGGGCCGGTCGTACCTGATGGGTTACTATGGGCCAAAGGAAGGGATGGCGGCGTTCCTGCGCGTGGGCGAGGCGATCGTGCTGATCAATGGCCGCGCGCTCGACCTGAGCTGGTTGGGGCGTCTCCTGGCCGAACCGCTGAATACGGTCTACCTTGCCGGCGCGACGCTCCTCGGCGCGCGTCTTTCGCCAGGGCTGGCCTCGGCCGTGCTGTACTTTCTGCGCGACCAGGCCGCCGCCGATGCCCGCGATGAATTGCTGCGCTTCGCCCGCGCGCGCGAGATCGGCCCCGACGAGCCACCGTTGCTGCTGCGCTACCCGTGGGACATGATCGCCCACTGTGGCGAGCAACTGGTGCGCGACCTGCCGACCCTGCAGCGGCGCCTGCCGCTCTACACCGGCGACGACACGCAGGTGGTCGTACGCGGTGAACACGTCTATGTCGCGCCGGACGTGCGCCTCGACGGGCCGCTGGTGCTTGACGCGCGCGATGGGCCGGTCTTTATCGACGCCGGCGCGCATATTGAACCGTTTAGCTTCATTCAGGGGCCAGTGTACATCGGCCCGGGCAGCCTGATCGCCAGCGCCCGCATTCGCGGCGAAACCGCCATTGGCCCGATCTGCCGCATCGGCGGCGAGGTGGAAGCCAGCATCATCCACGGCTACAGCAACAAGCACCACGATGGCTTCCTGGGGCACTCCTGGCTCGGCGAGTGGGTCAACATCGGCGCGATGACCACGAACAGCGACCTGAAGAACAATTATGGCCATATCCGCGTGGTGCTTGAAGGTCTGGGCCAGTTCGACAGCGGTCTGATCAAGCTGGGCTGCTTTCTGGCCGACCACGTCAAACTCGGCATCGGGCTGCACCTCACGGGCGGCACGGTGATCGGCACGGGCAGCAATGTCTTTGGCTTGCACAGCGCGCCGAAGAACGTGCCGCACTTCACCTGGGGCGGCGAGGTCTTCCGCGAGTACCGCATCGACAGCATGATCAGCGTGGCCCGCACGGTGATGGGCCGGCGCAAGCGGCAACTGGCCCCGGAGTACGAAGCCGTGCTGCGCGCGGCGTTCGAGCGCACCCGGCCGGGCCGTGGCGCGACGCCGCCCCCGACGCCCGAAAGCGAGGCGGCCCTGGCCCGCGCCGAGGCCGAGGCGGTACGGGGGTAATGAGGATAAGGCGCCGCGATGACCCGCCTGCGCGATCTGCCCAGCGTTGATCGGCTCATCCTCGCCGCGCGCGCCGAACTGGGCGCCGCGACGCCACAGGCCCTGTTGCGCGAAGCCGCCCGCGCTGAACTCGACGCCGCGCGTCGCGCCCTCCAGCACGGCGAGGCGCTCGACCCGGAGACCCTGTCCCTCGAAACCCTGGCGCGCGGCGTGCGCGCGCGGGTCGAACAGTGGCTCACCCCCAGCCTGCGCCCCGTGATCAACGCCACCGGCGTCATTATCCAGACCAACCTGGGCCGCGCGCCCCTCAGCGCCGCGGCCCTGGCAGCCATGGCCGCAGTGGGCGCGGGCTACTCGAACCTGGAGTACGACCTCGAGCGCGGCGAACGGGGCAGCCGCAACGTCCACCTGGAACGCTTGCTGACCCGGCTCAGCGGCGCCGAGGCGGCCATGGCGGTGAACAACAACGCCGCCGCGGTCTACCTGGCGCTGATCACCCTGGCAGCCGGGCGTGAGGTGATCGTCTCGCGCGGGCAGGCGGTGGAGATCGGCGGCGGGTTTCGCATCCCCGACGTGCTGCGCCAGAGCGGCGCCGTTCTGGTCGAGGTCGGCACGACGAACCGCACCTATGCCCGCGACTACGCGGACGCCATCAACGAACGCACCGCCCTGCTGCTGCGCGTTCACAGCAGCAACTTCCGCCTGATTGGCTTCGTTCACGAACCGTCGCTGGGCGAACTGGCAGCGGTGGGCCGCGCCCGGGGCGTGCCCCTGCTCGATGACCTGGGGAGCGGCACGTTCCTCCCTACCACCCCCTACGGACTGGCGCCGGAACCGACGGTGCAGGAAAGCGTGGGCGCCGGGGCCGACCTGGTGACCTTCAGCGGCGATAAGCTGCTCGGCGGGCCGCAGGCCGGCCTGATCGTGGGCCGGCGCGAGTTGATCGAGCGGCTCCGCCGGCACCCCCTGGCCCGCGCCCTGCGCGTAGACAAGACCACCATCGCCGGTCTGGAGGCGACGCTGCAGAGCTACCTGCGGGGCCGCGCGACCGACGAGATCCCGGTGTGGCGCATGATCAGCGTTCCTCTGGAAACGCTCCAGGCGCGCGCCATGGCCGTAGCGGCTGCGCTCAGCGCAGCCGGTCTGCGGGTCGAGGTCATCGCCTGCCAGAGCGCCGTGGGTGGCGGCTCGCTGCCCGGGGAAACCCTGCCCGGCGCGGGGGTGGCCGTGGCCCCCGGGCCGGAAGGCGCCGAACGGGGCGCGGCGCGCCTGCGTCGCGGCGCCCCCGCCATCGTGGCGCGCATCGTTGACGAACGGCTGCTCTTCGATCTCCGCACGGTCCTTGCCGAAGACGAGCCGGCGCTCGTCCGGCGGGTGATAGAGGTCGTGGGAAAAGGGTAGGGGTATGGAGAAACCGGGTTTCCCCATACCCCCCACCCGGTGGGAGTTTGGAAGAGTGCCGCCCCCGCCTACACGGCGCCCGCCAGGCGCCGGCGCCGCGCCTGCGAACATTGAAACACCCGCGTCGCCAGCCGGTAATAGGCGATTAACTGGTCCATCGTGGCCTGCCAGGAGCGCCCGCGGGCGTGAAGCACACCACGCTGAGCCAGCCCGTGCCGCAGATCCGGATCGTCCTTCAGGCGCCGCACCAGGGCGCCGATCTGTTCCGGGCGCTCAGGATCGAAGAGCAACCCATTTTCCCCATCGGCAATGATATCGAGCACGCCACCGGCGTTGGCGGCAATCACCGGCACGCCGCAGGCCATCGCTTCCAGGGCCACCAGCCCGAAGGTCTCGGTTGTTGATGGGAACAGAAACACATCGGCGGCCCGGTAAGCCGCCACCAGGTCGTTGCCGCGCAAATAGCCGGGGAAGACGGTCGGGGTGCCGCGGAAATGGCGCTTGAGTTGCTCTTCGCTGGGGCCGCCGCCAACCATCGCCAGACGCACGCCCGGCACGCTGAACAGCGGGTCACGGATCGTCTCCAACCGCTTCTCGGGCGAGAGGCGGCCCACGTAAACCACCAGCAACTCGTCGGGCCGCCCGCCGCTCAGCCGCTCGCGCACCACAGGGTCGCGCGGGCCAGGGCTGAAGCGTTGCGTGTCAATGCCGCGCTTCCACCAGCGCACTCGCTCGAAGCCGTGGCAGCGCAGATCTTTGAGCGTTTCGGTGCTCGGGCAGAGGTTGAGATGGGCCTGATTGTGCAGCGCGCGCAGGTATGACCAGACGACCGGCTCGATGAACGCGCCGCCGTAGTGCCGCACGTAGCGCGGCACGTGGGTGTGGAAGGAGGCCAGGATCGGCACGTTCAGGCGTCGCGCATAGGAGAGTCCAAATGGTCCGAGGAAAAACGGAGCGACGATATGCACCAGGTCGGGCTGGAAGGCGCGCACCCGCTCCCAGACGAAGCGCCGGGGGATGTTGATGCGTAATTCGGGGTAAAAGGGCAACGGCGGCCCTCCCACGCTCACGATCTCGGCCCCGGCGTACTCCTTCGGCCCCCCCGGCGGCCCGAAGAGCAACACCTGGTGGCCCTTCTCCTGCAGGCGTTCCAGGGCCTGGCACAGAACCGTCACCACGCCGTCGATCTTGGGCAGAAAGGTTTCGGTGAAGATGGCGATTTTCATTCCACTCATCCCTCGGCTGCGCGACCCACCACCAGATGACACGTTGCCGGGAGGGCGCCGTCCTCGCGGACCCTCCCACCGGGCAGGGAGCCGGGAACACCCGGTCTCCCTTGCCACTCACAAGCCAAAGCTTTGATGGATCACCCGCACGGCCCGGTCACCCTCCTCCGCGGCTACGACGAGCGAGATGTTGTTCTCGGTGCTGCCCTGGGCGATGGCGATGACATTGATGCCCGCCGCGCCCATCGCGCCGAAGAGGCGCCCGGCGATCCCCGGCGTGCCGCGCATGCCCGATCCCACCAGGGCCACGATCACCACCGGGTCCTGCACATCGATGTGTTCAACATCATGGGCCGAGAACTCGCCGGCCAGTTCGTGGCGCAGTTCGGCGACCGCCGCAGGGGCCTCGGCGCGCGGCACGGCCAGGCAGACGCTCTGTTCGCTGCTGGCCTGGGAGATGAGCAGGATATTGGCCCCGGCGCGGGCCACGGCCCCGAAGATGCGCGCGGCGACCCCCGCGACGCCAAGCATGCCCGGCCCGCCCACGGTGATCAGGCTCACGTCCTTGATCGCCGTTACCGCCTTGGCCGCCCCGGCGCTCTCCTCGGCGCTGATCAGGGTGCCGGGATGATCGGGGTTGAAGGTGTTGCGGATGCGGATGGGAATGCGCCGTTGCACCAGGGGCAGGACCGTCTTCGGGTGCAGCACGTTCGCCCCATAGTAGGCCAGTTCGGCCATCTCGCTGTAGGTCAGGCGCGGCAGGGTGCGGGCCTCCGGCACCACCTTCGGGTTGGTGGTAAGCACCCCGTCAACTTCTTTCCAGAACCAGACCTCATCGGCGTCAAGGACCGCGCCGAGAATGGCGCAGGAGTAGTCGGAGCCGCCGCGGCCCAGGGTGGTGGGCACGCCCGCCCGCGTGGCGCCGATAAAGCCCGTGACGACCGGCACGACTCCTTCGGCCAGCAGGGGCAGGAGGCGCTCGCGTGAACGCTCGCGAGTTTCGGCCATCAGTGGCGAGGCGGCGCCATAGCGCTCATCGGTGACGATCAGCCCGGTCGCATCCACGGCCCGGGCCGCAACGCCGGCGCTCCGCAGCGCGGCGGCGATCAGGCGCGCGTTGAGGCGCTCGCCGAGACCGCTGAACAGGTCGAGGGCGCGGGGGGTCAATTCGCCGAGCACGGCGATGCTGCGCGACAGGTCGCTCATATAGTCGAGCATCCCCCGCAATTCGGGCGCCAGCGCCTCGCGCTCCTCGGCGCTGACCAGTTCGGCGGCGACCTGCATGTGCAGGTCGAGCAGCCGCGGCGCGGCCAGGGCGGTCGCCTCGCCGTCGCCCTCGGCAGCGGCGCGAGCGGCGGCGATCAGGGTGTCGGTTGTACGGAGATCCGGGGCGTTCATTGCCGACACCACGATCACCACCTCGTGCTCGCGGCGGCTCTCGGCCACGATCCTGGCCACCTGGCGGATGGCGTCGGCGCTGCCGACCGACGTGCCGCCAAACTTCATCACGACGCGCATACATGCTCCTCTAACGTGAAAATAGGCTGCTCACCTACGCGCATGCGGCGCTGAACCCCCCCTCCTAACCTCCCCCCGCTGGGGGGAGGAGGCGGACTCCCTCCCCCCAGCGGGGGGAGGGCTGGGGAGGGGGGCCGTCACCTTGCCCGCGGAGACGCGACGAGGGCGGGCCGCCCGCGCTCCCAGGCGATGTTCATCGGGTGTTGTGCGCGAATCGCATGGACGGCTGAGGTGACCATCGTTCGCCGCGTTCAGCCCCCCTCCCAGCCTCCCCCCGCTGGGGGGAGGAGCCGGGTTCCCGCCCCCAGCGGGGGAGGGTCAGGGAGGGGGCCGTCACCGTGCCCGCGGAGCCGCGCCGCGGGCGTCCCGCCCGCGTTCCCGGGCCGTTTTCATCGCGGCGTTGCGCGCCATGCGCATGACCGTCTAACGTGAACATGGGGGAACCAGGTTCTCCCATAGCCCCGCCCGCAGGGAGGGTCTGGCCCTCAAGCAGGGGGATGGGG
>DAOTYR010000251.1:0-2890 GCA_034434655.1 Chloroflexaceae bacterium | reverse complement strand
CGTTAGGGGTCATCCACGCGCCTGGGAACGCGGGCGGGACGCCCGCGTTGCGTATCCGAGGGCAAGCCGCCCTCGGTAACCCATGGATTATTCAGCGAACTCGTACAAAATCTCATCCACGGTCGTGCTATCGAGTTCGTGCTCGTCGCCGAGGGCCTTGATGCGCGCGGCAGCCTGGCGGGCCGCCGTCTCGCTCAGGTAGATGCCCAGTTCGCGGGCGCGTTCGGCCACGGCATGCCAGCCCACCAGGCGATGGGCGACGGCCACGGTGCGGTTGCGCCCGAAGAGGGCCGGGTCGAGAACTTCGTAGCTCCGCGGATCGCGCAGCACGGCTTTGGTATGCAGACCGGCCTTGTGATGAAAGGCGAAGGGACTGGAGATGGGGGCGTCGAAGGGCACCGGCACCCCGACCAGGTCGGCCACCATGCGATCCAGGTCGGGCAGGCGCTCCAGATCGTAGCGCGCCACCAGGGCCGGGTCGAGGGTCGCCAGGCGGGCGATCATGCCGCTGAGAGAGGCAATGCCATTGCGCTCGCCGATGCCCAGCACCGTGACATCAATGTGGGTCGCGCCGGCTTCCAGGGCGCAGAAGGCGTTGGCAATCGCGCACCCGGCATCATTATGGCCGTGGAACTCGATGTCGCAGCCCACTGCCGCGCGCACCCGCGACACCACATCGTACACCTGCCGCGGGGTGGCGATGCCCACCGTATCGGCCAGGCCGATCCGGTGCACGCCCATCGCGGCCACGGCCTGGTACACGCGGAGCAGGGCGGGAAGATCGGTGCGGAAGGTGTCTTCGGCCGAGAAGCGGATCTCGACGTTGTGCTGGCGAAGGTAGCCGATCACGCTCTCGGCCTCGGCGATGATCTGGTCGAGGTCACGGCCGTGACTGGCGCGGCGCAGCGGTTCGGAGGTGGCATAGAGCAGGTTCACCCCCTGGGCACCGCACTCGACGGCCAGGCGCGCGTCGTCGGGATGGCAGCGCACGTGGGTGACGACGCGGGCGCGCAGCCCGCGGCCGGCGATGGTTTCCAGATCGCGGGCGCTCTGGGGCGAGGCGGCAGGCGAGGTCAGTTCGATATACTCGACCCCAACCGCGTCCAGGGCCTCGGCCACAGCCAGGCGCTGGGCGCTGGTAAAACGCGCCGTGGCAAACTGCTCACCCTCGCGGAGGGTCGTGTCGAGCAGAAAGAAGCGCTCAAGCGGCATAGCGATAGAATCCTTCTCTCACCTGGCATGCGCCAAACAGCTCCGGGCGGCAGGAGCGTGGCGTATGGGCCACGCTGGTCGGAACACTGGCGTGCGGTTGCATCGCGCACCTCCGGGGAAACAAAAAACCCGGGGCACCATCTGGTCTGGTGCGCCGGGCCTACACTCGATCCTCGCGTGCAAGCGGTGCTAACCAGACCATACGTCCGGCTTCTTCGCCCGCTTGACCTGCTTGGAGCAGTGTTGCTGCATATTCTTGCTCATCGCTCCCTTGATTGCGTTGGCGGGAGCATAGCACACTTCGGCGCGGACGTCAAACGGCTGCGCCGCGAAACGCTGTCTTATACCATTTCCTGTTGAACTTTCCGCATTGGTCGGAGTGCCGGATCGCACGGTGACGCCCTGCGGGGCAATCCACAATCCAAAATCGGCAATCAACAATGGTATTACTCCCACCTCCGCTCATCCACGAAGCGTTTCGCATCGGCGGGCAGGCCGGGAACCAGTTCGACGCGGCAGTGCAGTTTGAGCGTCTCGTGCAGGGCGGCCTCGACCGCGGCGCTCACCGCGGCGGGGTCGGCGTCGCTCGCCGGCGCCACCCGGCAGATCAGGTCATCGCGGTGGCTCTCGCGCACCACCACGGCCTGATAGGCGGCCACCCCGGCGATGCCGCGCAGCGTCTCGTCAATATGGCGCGGATGCACGAACAGCCCGCGCACCTTGACGCTGTCGCCGCTGCGCCCGAGCCAGCCCACCAGCCGCGGGGTGGGGATGGCCGTCGGCGGGCCAGGCTCCATCACCGCCGAGAGATCGCCCACGGCGAAACGCACCAGGATGTAGTCGCGCCGGAACAACGTCACCACCACCTCGCCGGTCTGTCCGGGCGGCAAGGGTTCACCGCTATTCAGATCGCACACCTGCACCAGGGCATCGTCGGGCAGGTGCCAGCCCTGGCGTTCGGGGCCGTTGTAGCCCAGGTTGCCCGCTTCGGCGGTGCCATAGCCGTCGTAGACCAGAATGCCATACTGCTCCTCGAAGAGCGCCCGCAGCGAGGGCGGCAGCGGTTCGGCGGCCACGAAGGCCTTGTTGAGCGGCCAGGCCCGCGGATCGTGGCCCAGTTCCACCGCCTTCTCCAGCAGGGCCTTGAGGTAGCTCGGCAGCCCGGCATAGGCAGTGACGCCGAGATCGAGCATGGCCTCGATCTGCTGCTGCTGCGCGCCGATCCCCGCCGGAATCACCGCGCAGCCGACGGCGCGCGCGCCCTCCTCGAACATCACCCCGGCGGGTGTCAGGTGGTAGCCGAAGCAGTTGAGCACAATATCGCCCGGCCCGAAGCCAGCGGCGCGGAAGGCCGGCGCCCAGCGCCACGAGTCCGGCTCGTCTGGTTCGGGATCGTAGATCGGGCCGGGCGACTGGAAGACGCGCCGCAGGCTCGAAAGCGGCACGGCCAGCATTCCGCCGAGACCCGGCCCCTGGCGCTGGATCTCGACCAGGTGCTCCTTGCGCAGCACCGGCAGGCGCGTCAGATCCGCGGCGCACTGAATGGCGGCGGGCGTCAACCCCGCGGCGTCCATCCGCTGGCGAAAGGCCGGCGAATGTTCGTAGCCATAGGCGACAATCTCGCGGACCCGCTGGTCAAAACTGGCGTAGAAAGCCTGGAGGTCCATGGCTCCTCATC
>DAOTYR010000250.1:0-2416 GCA_034434655.1 Chloroflexaceae bacterium | reverse complement strand
CATTTAGCAACACGGAACCGGCCAGAAACGCCGTCTGGTGTCGCTCTCATTGTGGCATATCGAGGTGATGCGGTGGTAAAGCGAAAGTAAAGGTCGCGCTAACCGCCGGGGTCAGTCTGATTATATCGAGGGGGGATTACCGTTTCGTTGCCAGGTGTCGATACCGAAGCGTCATGACGGGATGAAAATAATTCTTGGGAGGGCTTTGCCCTCCCAAACCCTCCCGCGGGTGGGGGGATGGGGAAACCCGGTTGCCCCCTTCCCCTGCGGGGCGGGGGCGTGGGGAAACCCGGTTTCCCCACACCCCTGCTCCAGTAGCCTATTTTCACGTTAGCAGACCTCTACAGGTCAAACAGGGCGGCATAGCGCACCCGCCAGGCGGCGGCGCGGGCGGGCGCATCGGCGCAGGCGTCGAGGGTCGCGGCGTACTGCTCTGCCCGGGCGTCGAGACCCGGCCCCAGAAGCACGAGCCGGTTCAGGGGCATGAGCGGGGCGCGAGGGCGCATGGGGGTGAAGCTCAGGCGCCCGCACACGAACTGCACGTCATCGGGCCAGGGCGCATCGGTGCAGTGGACGATGCCCTTGGCGCGGAAGACGGCGGGGCCGGCGTCGCGCAGGGCCGCCTCGAGCGCCGCGCGGCGGAGGGGCACGTCACCGCTCCAGGACAGGCTGCTGAAGGCGTCCCGTTCCAGATGGTCGGGCACCGGAGACGGATCGGCCTGGTCGAGCCGCGGGCCAAAGAGCAGATCGGGCGGAACCTGCCCGTAGCTTGCCGGAACAATCGCGGCGCGCACATTGATGGCGCGGAGCCGCGCGGTGACCGCGGCGCGTTCGGCAGGCGTGACCAGGTCCACCTTGCTGAGGATGATCAGATCGGCGGCGCGGAGTTGCCATGCGGCCACCGGCGAGGCGCGCAGGGCCACCTCGAGGTTGGCGGCGTCGGCCACGGCCAACACCGCATCCAGCGGCAGGCCGGCGCCACGAGCGCGCCGGATGATCCCGCCCGGCTCGGCCAGGCCGGTAGTCTCGACCACGATGCAATCGGGGGCATAAGCACTGAGTTCTTCGACGGCCAGCAAGAAGTCGCTGCCCGCCTCGCAGCAAACGCAGCCGCCGGTCAGTTCAACCAGGGGCGCCGCGCCTGCCTGTTCGAGCATGCTGCCATCGAGGCCGATCTGCCCCAGTTCGTTGACCACCAGGCCCAGCCGGCGCCCACCCACGCCGCGCTCCAGCAACGCCCGCAGGAGGGTCGTCTTGCCGCTGCCGAGAAACCCGGTGACAATGGTGAGAGGAGGAGAGATCACAGACTATGTTTCACGTTAGACGGTCATGCGTATGGCGCACAACGCCGCGATGAACATGGCCCGGGAGCGCGGGCGTCCCGCCCACGGCGCACCCACGCGGGCACGGTGATGGCCCCCTCCCGGACCCTCCCCCGCTGGAGGAGGGAACCCGGCTCCTCCCCCCAGCGGGGGGAGGCTGGGAGGGGGGCAGCACGAGGCGAACGATGGTCACCTCAGGCCCCATGCGCCCAATGCAAACGGCCCGGGAGCGCGGGCGTCCCGCCCACGGCACATCCACGCGGGCAAGATGCCCGCGCTCCCAGCCGATGTTCACCTCAGCCGTCCATGCGGCTGCGCCGCACACTGACGGGATGAAAATAATTCTTGGGAGGGCTACGCCCTCCCAGACCCTCCCGCGGGCGGGGGGATGGGGAAACCGGGTTTCCCCATCCCCCTGCGGGGCGGGGGCGTGGGGAAACCCGGGTTCCCCACACCCCGCTTCGAGAGCCTATGGTGACGGTAGCCGTCCATGCGGCTCGCGCCGCACAACGCCGCAATGAACATAAAGTTGTTCCTGGGAGGGCTGCGCCCTCCCACACCCGCCCGCGGGTGGGGGCATGGGGAAACCCGGTTTCCCCATGCCCCTCGCCGAGGGCGTAGGTTCACGTGAGACGGTCATGCGCATGGCGCACCACGCCCAATGACCATGACCTGGGAGCGCGGGCGGGACGCCCGCGCCACGGCTCCGCGGGCACGGTGACCGCCCCTTCCCTGACCCTCCCCCGCTGGGGGCGGGCACCCGGCTCCTCCCCCCAGCGGGGGGAGGCTGGGAGGGGAGCTGAACCCTGCGCGCGATGGTCACCTCAGCCGTCCATGCGGCTCCGCCGCGCACCGACGGGATGAACATACTTCTTGGGAGGGCTACGCCCTCCCAAACCCTCCCAACCGGGTGGGGGTATGGGGAAATCATGTTTCCCCACGCCCCTGGGGCCTATGTTCACGTTAGAGGGAAGGTCATGATCACCTATGACGATCTGGTAGCGGGGCTCGAAGATGCCTGGCTCGCCGTGGGCCTGCACGAACACGCCTTTATTGAGAGTGTCGTTCCCGCCACCCAGGATCGCGTATGCAAA
>DAOTYR010000249.1:0-4664 GCA_034434655.1 Chloroflexaceae bacterium | reverse complement strand
CGCCGCACACGAACAGGATGAACATAGGTTCTTCCTGGGAGGGCACAGCCCTCCCAGACCCTCCCGCGGGTGGGGGAATGGGGAAACCCGGTTTCCCCATTCCCCTGCGTGAAGGCCAGGCCCTCCCGCGGGCGGGGGTGTGGGGAAACCTGGTTTCCCCACACCCCCCGAATCAACCGCGTTGACGCTGCCGGGGCGCTATGCTATACTGCCGCCGCGAAGCTGAAGCATATGACGGAGCGCAGGCATGGCCCAGGTGACGCGGAGCAGGTCTGGAAGTCAGGTGCTGACGACGTGGGGCGGCATGCCTCATCGCCGCCGTCGTCGTTCCCGTCGCCAGCCGGCCCCGCGCCCCGGCTAGCCGCGCTTGCCCGCCGTCGTGGCAGCAGGCCAGCTTTGCCCGAGGGCAGGCTGGCCTCTTTTTGTTGACGCTGCGACCGCCGCTGTTCGCGCGGGGTCGCGCCGTATCTGTTCACACCTGGGGTCACCCACGCGCCCGGGAGCGACGGCGTCCCGCCTGCGGCGCGTCTCCGCGGGCAAGTTGCCCGCGCTCCCAGGCGCAATGCGAACGCTTACGGTCGTGCTATGCTGGCGGGCGGATTGCGCCCCATAGGGCCGCCTGCCGGGGAACGCCGGGGGCATCCCCATGCGCTCCGGTTGTCGGCAATTCGGTGTAAACAACGAGGTGCGCGATGGCAAAGGGCGAAGTGAAAAAAGTCGTGCTGGCCTATTCGGGCGGCCTGGATACGTCGGTGATTGTGCCGTGGCTGCGCGAGAACTATGGCTGCGAGGTCATCTGTTTTTGCGCTGATGTGGGGCAGGGCGAGGATCTGGCGGGCCTGGAAGAGAAGGCCCTCAAGAGCGGCGCCAGCAAGCTTATTGTGCGCGATCTGCGCGAGGAGTTCCTGCGCGAGTACGTGCTGCCCACGATGCAGGCCGGGGCAATCTACGAGCGCAAGTATTTGTTGGGCACCTCGATGGCCCGCCCGATCATCGCCAAACATCAGGTGGCCGTGGCCGAAGCCGAGGGTGCCGATGCGCTGGCCCACGGCGCCACCGGGAAGGGTAATGACCAGGTGCGCTTCGAGTTGACCTACTTCGCCCTGAATCCTCGTCTGAAGATTATTGCCCCCTGGCGCGAGTGGACCATTCGCAGCCGCCAGGATGCCCTCGACTATGCGGCCGAGCACCATGTGCCCGTCACCGCCACCGCTGAGAAGATCTACAGCCGCGACGGCAACCTCTGGCACCTCAGTCACGAGGGGGGCCTCCTCGAAGATCCCTGGAACGAGCCCGAAGAAGAGATGTACCAGTTCAGCGCCAGCCCCCAGCAGGCGCCCGATGAGCCGGAGTACCTCACCCTGAGCTTTGAACAGGGCGCTCCTGTGGCGGTTAATGGCGAGCGCCTGGGCCTGGTCGAGCTCGTCGAGCGGCTCAACCGTATCGGCGGGCGCCACGGCGTTGGCCGGATCGATCTGGTTGAGAACCGCCTGGTGGGCATGAAGAGCCGCGGCGTCTATGAAACGCCCGGCGGTACCTTGCTCTACACTGCCCATCGTGAACTGGAGAGCCTTGTCCTCGATAAGGAGACCCTCCGCGCCAAGGATCGTATCGCGATTGACTATGCCGATCTGGTCTATAATGGGCGCTGGTTTACCCCGGTGCGCGAAGCCTACGATGCGTTCGTCCGCGTGACCCAGCGCAACATGACCGGCGATGTGCGTCTGAAGCTCTACAAGGGGAACATCATCGTCGCCGGTCGCCGCTCTCCCTTCTCGCTCTACAATGAAGATCTGGCCACCTTCGGTCCCGATATGGTGTACAACCAGAAGGATGCCGAGGCGTTCATCAAGCTGTATGGGTTGAGCATGAAGGTGCAGGCCCTGAGTAAGGGATGAGGCGCGTTGGCGGGGATGGGAAATCCGGGTTTTCCATCCCCCCGCCTGATTGGAGAGCCTGAACCATGACCCATCTCTACCTGATTCGCCATGGCGAAGCATGGGCCAACGTGCAGCCTGTTGTCGCCGGCATGCGCGGTGATCGGGGCCTGACGCCCCGGGGCATTGCCCAGGCCGAGCGCTTGCGCGATCGCCTGGCCCGTGGCGAGTTGAAGGCCGATGTGCTGATCTCCAGCACCCTGCCCCGCGCCCGCCAGACCGCTGAGATCGTCCGCCCGGCCCTGGGCCTGCCGATCATCTTCGACGATGAGGTGCAGGAGTTGCGCGTCGGTGAGGCCGATGGGATGAGCAACCAGGAGGCCTGGTCCACCTTCGGCCTGCCGGATTTTGTCAACGCCCCGCTGCGCCCCATCGCCCCGGGTGGCGAGAGTTGGGCCACCTTTACCCTGCGCGTGGCCCACGCGCTGCACCGCATTACCTCTGAGCACGCCGGCAAAACCATCGTCGTCATTTGCCACGGCGGGGTGATCGATAGCTCATTTATTTACTTCTTCCACATGCCGGGTATGGTTGTTCCACCGGCCGATTTTCACACCCGCAATACCAGCATTACCCACTGGGAACGGGTGAACCGGGGCGGGCGCAACCTCTGGCGACTCAATGGCTACAATGATATTGCCCATCTCCACGATATCGGCGCGATAGAGTCGCTCCGCTGGGAGGATACTGACCTGACCGGCGATGGGCATCCGGCGGCGCCCGTGCCCACCGAAGAATGAGCTATGGAGGAACACAGGGTTTTTGGGGCGGGCGCGGGTGAGGGGAAACCGGGTTTCCCCTCACCCCGCCAACCCGTCTGGTTAACGGAACCGTGTTTTTGAGAGGGTGTGACCCTCTTGCCTTCCGTTGATGTGCGGCAACGCCGCATAGCCCCTGACGCGGGGAAGCGCTATGACCATCGAATGGCTCGATCACGGACATGCGGCCAGCCCCACGGGTTGGCAAGCGGCGACAGCCGCCTGTGGCATCAAGTACGCCGATCGCGACGATCTGGCTCTCCTGGTCAGCGAGCGCCCGGCGACCGGGGCCGCGGTCTTTACGACCAACCGGGTCAAGGCGGCGCCGGTGCTCTACGATATGGCCCTGATGCGGCGTAATCCCGCCGGCCTGCGGGCGGTGGTCATCAACGCCGGCAACGCCAATGCCTGCACCGGACCCGCCGGCGATGACGCTGCCCTCGCCATGGCGCGAACCACTGAAGCGGCGCTGGAACTGCCTGCCGATACGGTCTTTGTCATGTCCACCGGCACCATTGGCGTGCCGATGCCCGTCGCGATCATCCTCGCCGGTATCCGCGCCGCCGCCCGACGCCTCGATCCGGCCCACGGGCCGGCGGCCGCGCGGGCGATGATGACCACCGATACGCGCCCCAAGCACGTCGCCGCCCGCGTGACCCTGCCGGACGGTTCGGCCGTCACCATCGGCGGAATGGCCAAGGGCGCGGGGATGATTCATCCGCATATGGCCACCTTGCTCAGCGTGGTCACCACCGACGCCGCCGTGCCGCCCGCGCTCCTCGACGCGGCCCTGCGCCAGGCCGTCGAGGGTAGTTTCAACAGCATCAGCATTGATGGTGATACCAGCACCAACGATACCCTGCTCGTGCTGGCCAATGGCGCCGCTCCCGCGCCGCCGATTAACGATCCCGACGGCCCATCCTTTGTCGCCTTCGTCGAGGGCCTGACCGTCGTCTGTCGCGCCCTGGCCCACGCCGTGGTGCGCGATGGCGAGGGCGCCACGCGCTTCGTGACCATTACCGTGCGCGGGGCGCGCAATCACGCCGAGGCGAAGCAGGCCGCCATGGCCGTGGCCCGCTCGCTCCTGGTCAAGACCGCCCTCTACGGCGCCGATCCCAACTGGGGCCGCGTTCTCTGCGCCATTGGCTACAGTGGCGCCGAGGTGGACCCGGCGCGAGTCGTGCTGCACTTCGGCGGTATGCGCGTCCTGGAGAACGGCCTGCCCTTGCCCTTCGATGAACGGGCCGCCAGTGACCTGCTCAATGTGCCCGAAGTCAGCATTGATGCCGATCTGGGCCTCGGCGAGGGCCTCGCCACCGTCTGGACCTGCGATCTCAGCCCGCAGTATGTGGCGATCAATGCGGCGTATCGGACGTAATACCATTTTTGATTGTAGATTTTGGATTTTAGATTGCCGTTTATGGCGTCCCAATCGGACCTTGCAGAGGCGCGCATGCGCGCCGTTCAACCGGAATCGGTGTAAGACATGGTTCAGCCGCCCACGCGGCTGCGCCGCACCCCGACGGGATGAACATACTTCCTGGGAGGGCGCAGCCCGCCCAAACCCTCCCAGGGGGCGGGGCCTGGGTGCGCGGGCCTCCGGCCCGCGTCCGCTGAGGTATGGGGAAACCCGGTTTCCCCACACCCCTCTTCGAGAGCCTATTTTCACGTTAGATGTCCATGCGGCTCCGCCGCACAACGCCGCAATGAACATACGGTTGTTCTTGGGAGAGCTACGCCCTCCCAAACCCTCCCACCGGGTGGGGGTGTGGGGAAACCCGGTTTCCCCATAGTTTAAATGAGAAACCATGGAACACCGACTCTGGGGTGGTCGCTTCGCGGCCCCGACGGCGGAGATGATGCGCCGCTTCAACGACTCGTTTCGCTTCGACGTGCGTCTGGCCGAGGCCGATATTGCCGGCAGTCTGGCCTGGGCCACGGCCCTGCGCGAGACCGGTCTGATCAGCGA
>DAOTYR010000248.1:0-11263 GCA_034434655.1 Chloroflexaceae bacterium | reverse complement strand
TCCTCGGCGTTCACAAGGGTTGCGCCAAGTGAAAGCGTGACAGACAACTTCGTGTCGTCCAGGGTAATAAAACTACTCTGCACAAAGTTCTTGATACGCCCGGCTATTGACCGCAGGTCTTCGCCGGTGTGGATATTGGGCAGATATATGATGAACTCATCTCCGCCCCATCGAGCGAAGATGTCAAAGGGTTCCAATAGATTCGCCACCGTGCGCGTGACCATAAGCAACACTTTATCTCCCATGGCATGACCATAGGTGTCATTAATTGCCTTGAATTTATCAATATCAAAAAAAATAACTCCGAATAAACTGCCTGTCACTTTCGACTCGAGCTGGCGCGCTTGAAACATAGTTTCGGCATAGCGACGATTGCCGATGTGAAGCAATGGATCCAGCATGCTCTCTTTTTTATGCCGCTTCAATTCTTTGATCATATGCAAAGTTTTTGAGTAGTTCGAAAAGATCTCGATAGAGGCGATGATTTCGCCGTTTTGATTGCGTATGGGGGCTATGCGAACATGAACGGGCACGCGATGTCCCTGTTTGTGATGCAAAAAGATAACCGCTTCCCTTTTGCGGCCATCGCACATCGTTTTGTGCAATGGGCAACCATTTTGACACAGGTCAACCCCGTAAAAATCAACGTGGCGCAGTATATCATCGGAGCATGATTTTCCAACGACTTCCTCCTCCGAATATCCTGTGAGTTCTTCGGCGGCTTTGTTCCAGTAGATAATTATCCTGTCTCTGTCTACCACATAAGCGGCGTCGAAGAGATTATCCAACCATAATTTGTAGGGGTTCATAGCTCGTCCTCCGGGGAGAGCGAGGAGGGCCGCAGGCCCTCCCAGACCCTCGTGCGGGGGGAGGGGTGGGGAAACCGGGTTTCCCCATACCCCTGCTCCAGGGCTGCGCCGCGCAAACCCGCCCGCGTGCGGGGGCGTGGGGAAACCCGGTTTCCCTACACCCCTTCCTCACCGCCAGTGCCACACATAGATGGGGTCCGGCCCCACCGTCAGGCGCAGGCGCCCGTTCTCCGCGGGCAGGGGGCGCTCGGCGCCGTCGCGCCCGATCAGGCGCGCCTCCGCGCTCCGCGTGGCCAGCGTGACCCGCGCGCCCGGCGGCGACCACAGCACGTCCAGCGCCTCGCCGTTGCGCTCCAGGCGCAGGTCGTAGATTTCGTGGCCGTGGATGGCGCTCAGGTCGTCAATCCAGATCGTGCCCCCGCCGACGAACGTGTCCACGATGTCATCGAGGACCACCGCCTGGAGCGCGGCCGGGAAGTCTACCCGCCGGTTGCCGCCGGGCACGATGACGTTGCCCGGCTCGACCTCGGCGCCGATGGGTGTCTGGAGGAAATGCCAGCCTGGCGCGCCAACCGGGCCGAGGACAAACTGGAGCACCTCGCCCTCGGCGTCGCGGATCCACACCTTCAGCCCGTGCGTGCTGCCGTCGCCGTAGACCCACGCGCCGATCGCGTAGGGCGCGCCCTCCAGCGGGAGCGGCGGTTCGCGCTCGAAGGCGACGTAGTCGTTCTGGCGCGTGGTGAAATGGTAGCTGAGTTCGGCGCTGCCGTCGCCCCGGTAGGCGTTGCCGCTCAGCCGGAGCGCGCCGTTCGGCTGGCTGACCCGGCGCCATCCCTGGACGGTCTCGAAATCCACCAGCACCCGCCGCTCGAATAGATCCCGCCGCTCGACGAAGGTCACGCCGGCGAGGTGCTGGTTCAGGGTGCGGAAGGCGTCGAAGGCCGGTTTGCGCGCGCCGTAGTCGGTGCGCCCGCGCCCCAGGCGGATCAGCCCGTAGGGGTTGCCCGGATCGTCCTTGAAGCTGTACCAGAAGACGCGCTCCACTCCCGCTTCCCAGAGCATAAGCATGGCCCGTGGCAAATGGTTGGCCTGGCTCTGCTCGTCGGCGCGCCCATGGCTATCTCGGTCGCTGGGGCCGCTGGCCCAACCCACCTCGGTGACCCAGATCGGTTTGGGGCCGTACCGCTGCCCCAGGGCGCGGATGCCCGTCACTGCCGCCGCCAGGTTGCCATCCTCGGGAGCGTAGGGGTTGACGTAGGGATGGATGGCCAGGATGTCGAAGCTGTTCCAGGCCCCGTATTCGGCTACGGCGCGCAAGAAGGTGGTATCGAAGGGATTGACGCCGCCGATGAGGATCGTCGCCCCCGGATCTACCTCGCGGATGGCCGCCGCCGTGCGGATGAGGAGATCGGCATACGCCGCCGCGTCGGGGGCGGGCCGCCAGAAGATCGCCAGATCCGGCTCGTTCCAGATCTCCCAGTGCTTGACGTAGCGGTAGTAGCGGGTGACCACCCCCCGCGCATAGTTCACAAAGGCGTCCGGGTCGGGCGCGTAGTACGAGACATCGTTGGGGATGTCGTTGCGGTGGGGCGTGGCCCAGCCCACCGACGGGCCAAGCACGCCGAGCACATTGATCCCCCGGCTGAGCAAGGCCCGCAGCGCCGCATCGGTGAAGGTCCAGTCCCACACATCAGGGCGAGGCTGCACACGATGCCAGTGCAAATCTTCGCGCACCCAGGCGACGCCCAGTTCGCTCACCAGGGCCGCCGGCACGTCCATCGAGGACGGGTCGGGGTAGCGGGTTGCCAGGTGGGAGTTGAGGCCGAAGCTCGGCGGGCTGGTGGGCGGACCCGGCGACGCCACCGGCGCGAGGCGTGGCGGCGCGTCCGGCGCCGTGGCGGCGGTGAGGACAAGCAGCGCGAGGAGGATGGGAATGATGCGGTTCATAGCTCATTCGTCCACCGTCACCGTCACCCCTTCCGGCGCGACGGCTGCCAGCTCTGGCGAGAACACCGGTGTGATCCGGGCCGGCGCCGCGCCGTAGGTTCCCGCGGCGATGGCCCGGGCGAAGATGCTGTCGGTATACACCCCGGGCGCCAGATCGGCTGCCTGGAAGGTGATCTGTCCCTCCACGAACCCGTCGGTCCGGCGCAGGGGCGGGCGGCTCGCGCCCGGCAGGGCTTCGAGCCCGGCGGGCAGCGGCACAACGACGCTGGCCCGTCTGAGCGGGCGCGCCGTCACCAGGGTCAGGCGCAAGGCGACGATCTGGCCGGGCCGGACCGTCGCGTTCCCGAGGGGAGCACCGGTGGCCGGGTCCGCCAGTTCCACATCCAGGGCCATCTGCCCGGCAGCCGGGCTGGTTCTTCGCGGAACGCCATAGGCCAGAAGATACCTGGCCGCCGGGCCAGCCTCGACCCGCAGGGTTGCGGCGGGTGACGTGAGCGGAGCGCCGGCCCGGAGCGTGCCGGTGATTGGCGCGCCGTCGCCGAGCAGCGGCGCGCCGTCGAGGAGCACGCGCCGGGGACCAGCCACGGACGCCGCGTCCATTGGCAGCGCGGCTGCGACCCGCGCGGCGTCCCACGGGCTGGGCCATCCCTCAACGCCCCAGGCGACCAGGAGCATCCGTTCGGCCCCGGGGAGTTCGCTCGCGCCGGGCCGGCCCGCGCGCAACGCCTGCGCTGCCGCCGCCGTGACCGCTGTGGTTCCACCGGGCAAACCGCTGGAACGATCCGCCGTCCAGCGCACCAGGTTCGGCTGGCCCGCCGCGGTCATCTCCCGGCGCGCCAGGGCCTGGAGGCGATCCAGGGCCGGTGGCGCCTGCTCCGGGGACAGGGCCAGGCTGAGGAAGGCCAATCCGTCGGCGGCGAGCGGCTCATCGAGCAGCGCGATCATCCCCGGGTCGGTGTGCCCGGCCCGGACCAGGGCGTAGGCGACGTAGGCGCGTGTGTCGGCATCGGCGGCGGGCGCGGCGCGGCTCAGGTACGCGACGGCCCGCAGATTGGGCGGGCGGCTATCCCCCAGCGCCGCGTGGGCCGCCGCCTGCGCCTCCAGCACCAGCGCGGTCACGAAGGGGCGCGAAGGGGTGGCGGGCCACCACCCCCAGCCCCCATCATCGTTCTGCGCCCTTTCGAGAGCGCGCAGCCCATCGCGCAAGAGGGCGGCCCAGCGGGCGCGTTCCAGTCCCTGGGACTCGCGGGCCAGTCGCGCCGCGATCAGCGCCAGACACGCCTGTTCGTCCACCGAACGCAGCGGCGCGGCGGCCAGGCGTTCGGCCTGGTCCTCCAGCGCCGCCCGCGCGCCCGGCGCAACGGCGACCACCAGCGGGCTCGCGGGTGCCGGAGGCTCCACTGTTACTTCCAGCGGGCCGACGGCGGGGACGGTCGCGCCGCTCAGCGTGGGCGACGCCAGGGCCGCGATGGGTAGGCGCCGGGCAAGCACATCGCGCTGGCCGTCGGTCACGATGCTAAGGCTGAGAGAGGCCCAGGTCGCCCCGGGTTCGGGGCGCACGCGCCAGGTCAGGCGGCCCGTGGCCCCTTCGTCCAGGACGAGCCGCTGCTCAACCGGCGCGGTCCGCTCCAGCATGAGATTGTCCCGGTTGAGACGCGCGCGCACGTGGCGGCGTCCGGTTCCGGTATTGCGAACTTCGAGGGCGATCACGGCCCGATCGGCGGGGTGGAGCGTCGCCGGGGCCTGCAGATGGTACGTCAGCGGCAGGCTGGTGGTGATGATCGCGCTAGCGGCGGCGGGCGGCCCGGCGGGATCGGCCGTCAGGGCGCTGACCAGCCACCGCCCGGCCATGGCCGGCAGGCGCATCTGCAAGCTACCCGGCGCGTCGTTGAGCCATTCGACCGGCGGAGCGTAGCCTGGCGCGGCGAGCGCGACGCCGCGCGGCAAGGGGGGCAGGCTGATCGCCGGCGGCGGCAGCGTGGCGGCGACCGGGGCCGGCAACGGCTCCGGCTGGAAGCGTTGCAGCCAGGTGGCGACGCCGAAGGGTTCCGCGCCTGCTCCGTCGGGCGCGGGGGCGATGGTAAGCAGGGTGTTCTCGGCCGTGGCGAGGGCGCCGGCGCTGGTGGTAATCGTCAGGACACTGGTCGCCCCTGGGGGTTGGAGCGGCGCTCCGGCCTCGAGGGTCAACGCTGGCGGATCGACGGCGTTCACCAGGATCGTCGCGCCGCCCCAGCGCCAGCTCTCGCCCGCCGTGGCCACCGCGCTGACACTGATGCCGGGCGCCATCGCATCGGTGATCGGAACGCTAATCACCTGGCCGGCGCGAACGTTCTGCACCGCGGTCGCCAGCAGTTCGCCGCGCTCGATCATGAGCAGGAGCGTGCTCTCGGCCTCCGGGGTCGCCACCAGCAGCCTGGCGACCTCACCGGGGCGGTAGCGGTCCCGGTCGGCGATCAGGGCCAACTGGCCGTCGGGAAGGCCCCGGTTGGCCAGGCGCCCGCCCGTCACCCACAACTCCGTCGTGGTCGCGGAGCCGCCCGCCGAGGCGCTGACCCGGTAGCGACCAGGATTGAGCCGCGCCAGTTGCACCTCGGCGCGACCATCGGCCTCGGTAGCGGCCTGGCGCACCAGCAGCGGCGCGCCGCCCCCCGCCGGCGCAACCTCGACCTTCACCCTCGCGCCGGAGACCGGGCGCCCCAGCCCGTCGAGGGCCAGCAGGGCCACCGTACCGCGCTGGTCGCTGGCGACGAAGCGTTCGGGGAGGCCCACGGCGACCAGGGGCGCCCCTCCGGCGAGCAGTCCTTCGCTCTCGACGCCATCGGGTTCGGCAAGGGCGACCCACAGGCGATAGCGCGCGGCGCCGGGGGGCCGCGCCGGGAGGGTGATGCGTAGCTCCCCCGCGGCATCGGTGTTGCCGCTTCCGGTCAACGTCAACGTCTCGAGGGGGAGGTGCTCGAGACGGTAGCCTGGCGGGGCCGGTGGAGGTCCCAGCGGTTCCAGCCGCAAGCGCCAGGTGATCGCCGTGCCGGCCAGTGGCAGGCCGTTGCGCTCCAGCCGTACCCGCAGACCATCGGGTTCTTCAAAGACCGAAGGCGCAAAGGGCGACCCGGCGTCGGGGGGGGCGACGCGGAGCACAACGCTCCCGGCAGAGTCGCCGATCTGGGTGGTCAGGCGATAGTCGCCGGGTTCGAGCGCGGATGGGAGGGTCAGCGTGCCGCGCACGATCCCGCTGGCCGGCTCGGCGGCGCAGGTTGCCGGAGGGATCGGCGCCGTGCCGCCGGCCAGGGGGCGCAGTTGCATGCGGCAGAGCATATCTGGCGCGGGCGCGACGAACTGGCCGCCGGGGTCGCGGCGGCGGGCCAGTCCGGTCATCCGGAGCGTATCGCCGGGGGCGTATGCGGGCCGGTCAACGAAGATCAGGCTGCGGTAGGCGAGCGTGGCACCGGCGACGGGCGCCCAGTCGGCGCGCACCACTGCGGGGCGATCCCTCCCCGCAGCCGCGATGAGCGGCCCCTCGTCTCCATCAATGGCCGTGGCCCACAGCCCATCCGCATCGGTCCGCCCGCGGGCGAGCAGCGCGCTGCCGCGATAGAGGGCCACCGGCAGATCGGCCAGGGGCGCGCCGCTCCTGGCATCGGTGGCCCACACCAGCGCCTGGTCGCCAACGGCGCGCAGCGTCAATCGCGCCGTCGAGACGAGCAGCACCAGATTGGCCTGGGGACCTTCGGGGGCGAGGGCGCGAAGGAAGTAGGCACCCGGGGCGAGGGCCTCGCCATCATTCAACCCGACCGGGGTCCGCGAGCGCGCCGGCCTATCCGGCAGATCGCGCAGATCTACCCGCCAGCTCCGCGCCAGGGGCTGGCCATAGCGCTCGGGGCTGAAGGTCTCGCGTTCATCGGGACGCAACGCCACGGCGCGCAGGAGCGTCGCTTCGTCGAGGGCATAGAGGCGCAGATCCAGCGCCGTCAGGTTGATCCGCTCCAGTTCCACCGTGGCGGGCGCATTCCCCGGGAGCATAACGATGCCATCGAAGGCCCCCGGCGCGGTCAGCGCGGGCGCCGCGGGAGCGGTGCGCAGCCCGATCACCACATCGCTTGCCAGCGGCTCGCCGGCCCGGTCCAGGGTTCCGGCGGCCAGGGTCATGGTGTAGCGCGTGGAGGGACGCAACTCCGGGCGCAGGCGCACTTCGGTCTCGCTGATCGTGATCGGAACCTCACCCACAGGCGGGTCGAACCGCAGGCCGGCCCGCAGCGCCTCCTCGCTCATCGGCGAACTGAAGACCAGGCGAATGGCCTGTCCGGCGGCGATAACCTGCCCCTGACCGGGGAAAAAGGCCACCAGGCGGGGTTCCGGCGCAACGGCGAAGCTCCAGGGAGCAATGCCGGCATCCTCGTCCAGGGGATCGGCCAGCCTGACGGTGTAGCTGATCCCCTGGCGCCAACCCGAGCGCGGGGTAAAGGTGATCACCTGGGTCGAGTCGATCACTGAGGCGGCAAGATCGCCCTCAACAGGCGGCTCGATGCGCAGGGCGCGCGCGATCCGCTCCGGGGCCACCGGGGCGGCCAGGCGCAGGGTCAGAGGCGCGCGCGGACCGACCCAGCGAGCGCCATCGGCAGGAGCGCGCTCGAGCACCTCGGGCCAGGCCGTGCTGAAGCGCCAGGTAAACGGCGCGCCAAGCTCGACGCCGCGCAGATCGGCGAGGCCGGGAGCGATGGTGGCGGTGTAGGGCGTCGCCGGAACCAGCGGGGCCGTGGGGCGGATCAACAACGTATGCTGGTCGAGCCAGCGAAAGGTCACGGGGAAGGGCGGATCGAACTGGAACTGCGGCATCTCCACCGCCTGGCCAGTCGCCTCTGGGAGGACCATGGGCTGGCTGAAGACCACGGCCAGGGATGTATCCGGCGCGACCGCGACGCCATCGGGCAGAGCGGCGACCACGGCCGGTTGGGGAGCGGTGCCGAAGCGCGCGCTGAACGGTTGGGCCAGGGGGCGCCACCAGCGCCCCAGCGCCCGCTCATCGAGGCTGACGGTGTAGGTCACGGCGGGCAGCAGGGTCGTATCGGGCTGAAAGGTGAGCGTCGTCGCATCGGGCGACCAGGTGCGGCTCCCTGGCGTTTCAGGCACAATGCGGAGCGCGGCGGCGGTCGCGGCCCGGTTCATGGGGGCGCTAAAGCGGATGGTGATCGTCGTGCGCGGCAGCACGTCGGCAGCCTGATCCGCCGGCTCGACGGCCAGCACCGTGGGGGCCGGCGCGATGGGCAACAGAGGGATCGCCGCGCGCGCAGCCAGAGCCAGCCACAGGACCAGCGCCGTACCGCCCAGGACAACCGTCCAGATCCGAGCCAGCAGGCGCAGCAAGGTCATCACCGAACGTCCCTCTCTCGAGCGGGCAGTGCGGAGGCAGTATACCATGCTCTGTGAACCGGCCTATCGAATCAACGATGAACCTTCCGTTTTATGCTTCTGGATACGCCGCCGTGCTACACTGAGCCGGCGCGCGGAGCCAGATATCGCATGCGTTGCCGTAAGCATTCGAGAAGGAGGACCCCCTGTGCATCGCTACGCTCGTCGTCTTTCCATCTGCCTTATCCTGGTCGGGCTGCTGGCCGCCTGTGGCGGGGGCGCCGGCCAGGCGCCCATCCCGACGGCCACGCCGGTGCCTAACACCGAAGCGCCGACCAGCGCGCCGCTCCCCACCGCAGCGCCGACCAGCGCGCCGCTGCCCACCGCGGCGCCGGTTGGCCAGGCCACGCCATCGCCCATCGTGCTCAAACCCACTTCCGAGCCGGCCACCGGCGACGATCTGGCCAGTCTCTTCACGCCCCTGCGGAACTTCCGCCATCCCTCGGGCCTCTTTTCGATTGACGTTCCCGAAAGCTGGAAATACGCCGACGTTCCCCTTGCCGACCGCGTACACAATGTCTGGGACTCGCCCGATGGCAATTTCAGCGTTATCGTGACCATCACCGAGGTCGGTCAGGCCCTGAATAATGAACGCCTCGTCGAACTGGGGCAGCGGTATGTGCGGGGCACCAGCGCCTTCGAGAACAACCCCACCCTCGTCTTCGAGGACCCCCAGCCCCAATCCGACGGCAGTATTCGGCTGATCTGGAGCGTCACCCTGGAGGGGTCCGCTGTCGAATTGCTGGGCAACACCTTCGTGGAGCAGCGGGGCGACAAGCTGTCATTTCTGACCACGCTGCGGCCCACGGTGCTGTTCGAGGCGTCGAACCCCTACACCAACCAGATCATCAACAGCTACGGCATTGATCCAGGCGTGGCGCTGGCGAGCGCGATCGCCGGCGGAGGCGCCGCTCCCGCGCCCCCGGCTAGCGGGGGGAGCGGCGGCAGCAGTGTACCCGCGCCGCCCACTGGCGGGAGCACAGGCAGCGGCTCCGGCACGACCGCGCCGAGCGGCCAGAGCGTCGAGGTGGCCCCCGGCCTGGTGATGACCGTGATCGGCGTGGAGCGGTCGGCAGGGAACGACTTCTTCAAGCCCGACACGGGCAACACCTTCCTGCTGGTGCGCATGAGTTTCACCAACCGCGGCGCGTCGCCCCAGATCGTCTCGAGCCTGCTCAGCCTGGCGGTGCGCGACGCGGCGGGGAAGAAGTACGAGATGAGCACGATTGCCACGTCCCTGGCCAACGAACTGATTGACGGCGAAATCGCCCCCGGCGCCACGAAGACGGGGGTAACGGGCTTTGAGGTGCCCGCCGGCGCCACCGGGCTGACCCTGGTCTATGAGCCATTTGGCGGGGGCCAGGCGGTCAGCGTGCGGCTGAATTGATGTGAGGAGGAAACCTGGTTTCCCCACACCCCGCCCGCGGGAGGGCCTGGCCCTCACGCAGGGGTAGGGGGAAACCAGGTTTCCCCCTACCCCCCACCCGGTGGGAGGGTCTGGGAGGGCTACGCCCTCCCAGGAAGGATGTTCATCCCGTCGGTGTGCGGCGGCCGCATGGACGCCTGATGCGATACAATAGAAGCTATGGGCGATCCAACCTATCTCGATCTCTACGAGCGGGGCCTGCTGCACGAACGGGCCGCGGTGGCGCGCGAACGCCTGGCGGCCTGCGCGCTCTGCCCGCAAGTGTGCCGGGCCGACCGGCTCCACGACGAGGCGGGGACGTGCCAGGTGGGCCGCGCGGCGCTGGTGGCCTCATACGGGCCGCACATGGGCGAAGAGAACGTGCTGCGGGGCCGGCGCGGCTCGGGCACGGTCTTCTTCAGCGGCTGCAACCTGCGCTGCGTCTACTGCCAGAACTACGACATCAGCCAGATCGCCCGCGGGCGGGCCGTCGGGGCCGAGGAACTGGCGGCGATCTTCCTGGAGTTGCAGGCCGCGGGTTGCCACAACCTCAACCTGGTTACCCCTTCGCACGTCATCGCCCAGATCCTGGAGGCTCTGGCGCTGGCCGTGCCCCGTGGCCTGCGCCTGCCGATTGTCTACAACACCTCCGGCTATGATTCGGTCGCGGCCCTGCGGCTCCTCGACGGCGTGGTAGACATCTACATGCCCGACATGAAGTACAGCGACCCGGCGCTGGCGCAACGCTACTCCGGCGTTCCCCACTACTGGGACGTGGCGCGCGCGGCCCTGCGCGAGATGCAGCGACAGGTCGGCGATCTGCGCGTCGAGGGCGGGCTGGCCACGCGGGGTCTGCTCATTCGCCACCTGGTGCTCCCAGGGGACCTGGCCGGCTCGCGCGAGGTGCTGCGCTTCGTGGCGGAAGAACTGTCGCGGGACGCCTGGATCAATCTCATGGACCAGTACTACCCGGCCTATCGGGCCTACGACTACCCTGAACTACGCCGGGGTGTCACGGCGCAGGAGTACGCCACCGTGGTCGCCTGGGCGCGGGAGTTGGGACTCCATCGGGGCATTCCCCTGGGCGGCGACCGCTGACCCTGACGATGAAATGTCTCTTGACGTTTCAGCCAACCAGTAGTATAATTCAGAAGTTGACCAACATCATCCCCTGTGAGACCAGCATCGTCCCCTCTGTCCCCTGGTTCCACAGAAGCCTTCGTCGCTCGAAGCATGTTGTTGTGGTCGCCGGAGCGAGTGTGGCAGGCAGATGCCTGGCCACCGGCAGTTCGAGATGTCGATGGGGTTTTTTGTGGAGGCAGCCTTGCTGTCTTTGCCAGCACTGCGCGGATGCGCAGAGGAGAGAGTTCGATGCAGGTCAAACTGTTTGTGGGAAATCTGCCCTGGAGCGTGGGTGACGCCGAGTTGAGCCAGATCTTTACCGATCACGGCGCGGTTCACAGCGCGCGGGTCATCAGCGATCGCGACACCGGTCGCTCGCGGGGCTTCGGGTTCGTTGAGATGGATACCGACGATGTCGGCGCGCTGATCCGGGCAACCGACGGCTACGCGATTGAGGGCCGCAATCTGCGGGTCAATCTGGCCGAGGACAAGCCCGCGCCCCGGCGCGGCAGTGACCGCGGCGGGTTCGGCGGGCGGCGCGACCGCTACTGATCCACCGTGTGAAGCGGGTGAGGGA
>DAOTYR010000247.1:0-3120 GCA_034434655.1 Chloroflexaceae bacterium | reverse complement strand
CGAATCGCGGCGCAGTGCGAGGGCGCAACCGCCGCCCATAGAGGCGTGCCGCGGATGACGACCACCGGCGTCAACCCCAGCGTGCGCGCAGTCGTAATCGCATCGTCCAACCTGGCGAGCGCTTGCCAGTTGTAGGCCCCATCCGCCTCTGGCTGCACCTCGTGCCACAGCGCGCCATTCAGCCGCACCCAGGAGGCGCCCAGATCGGCGGCGCGCGCGCGGATCTGCGGCTGCGCCAGCATCGAAGGATCACTCTCGAACCCGAAGGGAGACGGACGCGCGGGCAGGCCGACCAGCGGCAGGTACACAGTGTAAGGTTCCTCGGCCCCGACAGCCGCGTTGATCAATCCCATTAGCAGCCCGGCGATGATGAGTACGGCGAAGCGGTGCATGATGTTGCCTTCCGGGGCATGATCCAGAGTTGACCACTGGCACAGGCCCGCTCAAGTGAGGATCTAACGTGAACATGGGGGAACCAGGTTCCCCCATACCCCGCCCGCGGGAGGGTCTGGGAGGGCGCAGCCCTTGCGCAGGGGGGTGGGGAAACCCGGTTTCCCCCCCCCCCCGGGGCCTATGTTCACATTAGATCACCGGTTCAGCGATGCGCGGCGCGTTTCCCCTCCAACACAACGTTAACATCGCACTAGTGTGTGGCAGACAGGCAGATGGTATGATACGCGCAGGATCACAGCCCTGGGTGCATCGGCGCGCCCGACCCTCCAGCGCGCCGGTGGCCGTGGGAAACGACGAGCCTTCCCGGCGCCGCCCGTATCCGTACCACTGCACACAAATGGATTATACAGGAGTTCCGTATGTCATTTAATACCAGTCGTTTCACGCAAAAATCCACCGAGGCGATCATCGCTGCGCAGACGATCGCCGAACGCAACGGAAACAGCGAAGTGCAACCGGAGCACCTGCTGTACGCGCTGCTCGAACAGACCGACGGGGTGGTGCCCCAGGTCCTGACGCGCCTGAACCTGGCGGTTGGCGCGCTCAAGCAGCAGGTCAACGCCGAGATCACCAAACTGCCGCGCGTCAGCGGGGCGAACGTGCAACCCCAGTATAGCTCGCGGATGCGCGCGGTGCTGTTGCGGGCCTACGATGAGATCGGGCAGTTCGGCGACGAGTATGTCTCCACCGAACATCTGCTCCTGGCGATCCTCGCGCATGCCGGCGGCGGCGCCGAGCGCATCCTCAAACAGGCCGGTCTCACCCGCGACAAACTGCTGGTCGCCCTGCGCGAGGTGCGCGGCGCCCAGCGCGTCACCAGCCCCACCCCCGAGGGCACCTACGCCGCCCTCGAGCAGTATGGGCGCGACCTGACCGACCTGGCCCGTCGCGGCAAACTCGACCCGGTCATCGGGCGTGACGAGGAGATCCGCCGGGTGATCCAGATCCTCAGCCGGCGCACCAAGAACAACCCGGTGCTGATCGGCGAACCGGGCGTGGGCAAGACCGCCATCGTCGAGGGGTTGGCCCAGCGCATCGTGCGGGGCGACGTGCCCGAGGCCCTCAAGAACAAGCGCGTGGTGGCGCTTGATATGGGCGCCTTGATCGCCGGGGCGAAGTACCGCGGCGAGTTTGAAGAGCGGCTCAAGGCCGTGCTGAAGGAGATCCAGGAGCGCGAAGATATCATCCTCTTCGTGGACGAGTTGCACACCGTGGTCGGCGCCGGCGCAGCCGAAGGGGCCATGGACGCCTCGAACATGCTCAAGCCGATGCTGGCCCGGGGTGAACTGCACATGGTCGGCGCTACTACTCTCGATGAGTACCGCAAGCACATCGAGAAGGACGCCGCCCTGGAGCGCCGCTTCCAGCCCGTGCTGGTGGATCCGCCGAGCGTCGAGGACACTATCAGCATCCTGCGGGGATTGAAGGAGCGCTACGAGACCCACCACGGCGTGCGCATCACCGACGCGGCCCTGGTAGCCGCCGCGGTGCTCTCCGACCGCTACATCAGCGACCGCTTCCTGCCTGACAAGGCGATTGACCTGATTGACGAGGCCGCCGCGCGCCTGCGCATGGAGATCACCTCCGATCCGCAGGAACTCGACGACCTCAAGCGGCGCATGATGCAACTGGAGATCGAGCGCGAGGCCCTGAAGAAGGAGACCGACCGGGCCAGCAAGGAGCGCCTGGAGAAACTGGAGCAAGAACTGGCCAACCTGCGCGAAGCGCGCAACCGCCTGGAGATCCAGCTCCAGAACGAGCGCCGCGAACTCGAGCGCATCCAGTCGTTGAAGGAGCAGATCGAGCAGACCAGGGCCGCCATCGAGCAGGCCCAGCGCCAGTACGACTACAACAAGGCCGCCGAATTGCAGTACGGCACCCTGGCCAGCCTGGAGCGGCACCTCCAGGAAGCCGAGCAGCGCCTGGACCAGAGCGCGAGCATCCTGCGCCAGGAAGTGCGTGAACAGGACATCGCCGAGATCGTCTCGCGCTGGACGGGCATTCCGGTGAGCAAGCTGCTCGAAGGCGAGGTAGAGAAGCTCATCCACATGGAAGAGCGTCTTCACCGGCGCGTCGTCGGTCAGGACGAGGCGGTGCAGGCAGTGGCCAATGCGGTGCGCCGCGCGCGCTCCGGCCTGCAGGACCCGAACCGGCCCCTGGGTTCGTTCCTCTTCCTCGGCCCCACCGGCGTCGGCAAGACCGAACTGGCGCGGGCCCTGGCGGAGTTCCTCTTTGACGACGAGCAGGCCATGATCCGCATTGACATGTCGGAGTACATGGAGAAGCACACCGTCGCGCGGCTGATCGGCGCCCCGCCCGGCTATGTCGGCTACGAAGAGGGCGGCCAGCTTACCGAGGCGGTGCGGCGCAAGCCCTACAGCGTCATCCTCTTCGACGAGATCGAAAAGGCTCATGCCGACGTGTTCAATGTGCTCCTGCAAGTGCTCGATGACGGACGCCTTACTGACGGGCAGGGCCGGGTGGTGAACTTCAAGAACACCGTGGTCATCATGACCAGCAACGTCGGCTCGGCGATGATCCAGGAGATGGCCCAGCAAGGGGCCAGCGAAGAGGAGATCCGCGCGGCTGTGCTCACCGAGTTGCGCGCCGAGCTGCGTCCCGAGTTCCTGAACCGTATTGACGAAGTGATCGTCTTCCACCCGCTGA
>DAOTYR010000246.1:0-5243 GCA_034434655.1 Chloroflexaceae bacterium | reverse complement strand
GCCCTCCCAGAGATTTTTCTTCGATCCAGGGCGCGGCCCGGCCTCGCTGCAACAATCTGGTACGCCCGGCGTTCTATTATTGCGACAAGACCTGTCGGCCGTTTTCACCCCCTGAAAGGAGCCACAGCGCCAATGTCCGCAATCATCCTGGGCGTCTTCGCCGGCTTGCTTGGCTGGTTCGTCGTCCGCTACCTTCTCTTCGGCTTCTACACGGTCGATCAGAACGAGCGCGCGGTCAAGACGATCTTCGGCCGCGCCGAGCGTCTCCCGCTCTCGGCCAACACGGAGGACCCCTTCACCGAGTACCTTCGCCCCGAGGAGCGCGATCGCTACCGCTACCCGCAGGTGCGCGTCATTCAGCCCGGCTTCCACTTCAAGTGGCCCTGGGAGCGCATCCACAAGGTTTCGATCGCTACCCAGACCGTCAACATGGCGCTGGATCTGGAAGACCCCCGCGCCAACCGCAACGGCACGGTGCTGGAGGCGGTGACCAAGGATCAACTCAACGTCGGGCTGAAGGGGCAGATCCGCTACCGCATCTCCGAACGTCACCTCTACGCCTACCTGTTCGGGGTGAAGAACCCGGTGGTCCACGTGATGGGCTACTTCGTCTCCATCCTCCGCGAGCGCATCGCCAGCTTCGAGGCGCCCCCCGCCCCTGGCGGCAGCGTGGCGGCCTCGCAGCCGGCTGACGCCAGCGCCGTGACCGGCGTTTCCATCAACGACCTGCGCAAGAACCTCCGCGACCTGAACGAGTTGATGGACCGCGAGTGTCTCTCCTCGCCCGCCCGCTACGGGGTGATCCTCGAAGCCTCGCTGATCACCGAGATCGACGCCCCGCCCGAGGTCGAGTCGGCGATGGCGGCGATCAACACGGCCCACAACCAGGTCTCGTCGGACATCAGCCTGGCCCAGGCCGCCGCCGACCAGAAGATCGTGCAATCGAAGCGCGCGGTGGAGATCGAGACGCTGAAGGCCCAGGCCGAGGTCGAGCCGCTGCTGGCCCTGGCCGAGCAGTTGCACGCCCTGCGGGCCAGGGGGCCGAACGCCATCGCCGCCTATCTGCGCAACGTGCGCCTGGGCCTCTTCCGCCAGGCCGAGCGCGTGATTATGGAGGTGGAGCGATGATCAATCTGATGTTGTTCCTCACCACCGCGACGATGACCTTTATCTTCGCGCCGGTCGCGATTGCGGTGACGCTCGGTCTGGCCCGGCTCTTCGGTCTCTACACGATTGTGCAGGAGGGCACCTGCCACGTCTACGTGCTGTTCGGCAACGTGCTGGGCGTGATCAGCGAACCCGGGTTGCACTTCCTGCCCGAGCGCCTGGGAGCCTCCGCCTTTGTGGTGCGGCTGCTCGGCGAGCGCAAGGTGCTGGATATGCGCCTCAACCAGCGCTATCTGCGCAGCCAGCCGGTGAACTCCGAGGAAGGCGCGCCGATGGGCATCGGCGTGTGGTACGAGATGGCAATCAGCGACCCGGTCGCCTATCTGTTCCGCAATACCGATCCCGAAGGCTCGCTGGCCGCCAATGTGAGCAACGCCGTGGTGCGCACCCTTAGCAACATGCCCCTGGCCGAGATGCTCGAGAATCGCCACGCCATGAGCCAGACGGTGCGGGCCGAGGTGTCGCCGAAATCAATGGAGTGGGGCTACCGGCTCGGGTCGGTGTACGTGCGCAAGGTCCACTTCCGCGACGCGGGCATGATCCGCCAGATCGAGGCCAAGGTGGTGAACCGGCTGCGCCAGGTGACCTCGGCGATCCTGCAGGATGGCGCGAACCAGGTGAGTATCATCACCAGCACGGCCGAGCGGCAGGCGGCGATCGCCTTCGCCCAGGCCCAGGCCATCCGCCCGCAGATCCTCGGCAAGGCGCTTAACGCCATCAATACCGACCGCGAGGTGGCCGAGGCGCTGTTTAGCATTCTGGAGACACAGAACCTGATCGAGGGCGGGGCGAAGGTGACCCTCATCCCCCGGCTCAACGAACCGTCGCTGCTGCCCGATCTGCTTGCCGCCGCGCCACCCGCTAACCATACCGCCAGGCCACAGTCAAGCGGGTAAGGTCGCGGACGCCGGACGTTTTGCGCGGGAGCGGGGTCAGGGGCGCGTGACGCCCCCGATTCCCGCTCCTGTTGCCATCCTGTCACGGGTGGTGCGCGTCCCTTTACATCGCATCGACCCGTCCGAGTGTACAATGGCCGAGGTATACATAATGCGATTCCGTCTGGTAGGTTTTGGATGTAGGCGTGGTTCAGGATCGGGCGTTCTAGCTTGACCGTTGCTCCACACCTCCACACCTCCACAGAACCAATCCGTAGCGCTGGAGAGTTGTGAACTGAAGGCTGGATCATCAAGTTCGTTTGAACCATGCCTTAGGCACTCGAATACGTTCCGCTGTTGGCGATGAGGAGAGAGGAGGTCGCCTATGGGTCCGGTAAAGAAGCGCGTATGGTCGTTCGCCGCGCTGGTCGCGGCGATCGTCGCCGTACTGGTCGCTGGCCCGGTGTTCGCGGCGGAGTTTGGCGGAGGCGATACCTACCGATTGCCGGCCGGCCAGGTGATCGAAGATGACCTGACCGTGATCGCTCAGGAGATCTACATTGACGGCAAGGTGAATGGCGACCTGGTGGCGATGGGCGCGTATGTCGAGATCAACGGTGTGGTAACCGGTGACGTGCTGGCCGCGGGGGCTGAGGTGCGGATCAATGGCGTGGTCGAGGACGACGTGCGCGCAGCCGGCGCGGGGGTGATCGTCACCGGCAGGATCGGTGATCATCTCTTCGCCGCTGCCGGTGGTGGCGAAGGCGCCTTCAGCCCTATGCAGGTCAGTGGGCGCAGCGTGGTCCAGGGGGTGCGCATCGAGCGCGGCGCTACCGTGGGCGGCTCGGCCTACCTGTTTGGCGGCGAGGCGTTGATTAATGGCGCGATCGCCAATGACCTGCAGGCCGGGGCCGGGACGGTGGTCCTCAACGGCGAGGTGGGCGGCGACGCTACCCTCGATGTCGGCAAGCTCACCCTTGGCGATACGGCGCGGGTCGGGGGCCTGTTGAGCTACACCGCGCCCGAGGCGGCGAGCGTGCCGCCGGGCGTGGCCGGCGACGTGCGCTTCGAGCAGCGCGAGCAACCGCAGACTACGCCAGCGCCAGCTTTCCGGCCCGGGCAGATCCTGCGACCGCTGCTGATGCTGGCCGGGTTCGCGCTGCTGGGCTGGCTGCTGCTGCGCTTCACGCCCGAGGCGCTGCGGCGCCCGGCGCAGGCCCTGGCGCTGCGACCGGGGCAGGCGGCGCTCTATGGCATTGCCGCCCTGGCGCTGCTGTTCGCGGTCCCCCTGCTCTCGGTCCTGATCTTTCTGGCGATCCTGCTGTTCTGGGGCTGGTTCCCGGCGCTTATGTTCGCCTTGCTGCTCACGGCTGCCCTGGCGCTGGCCTGGACGTTGAGCCCGCTCATCACCGGCCTGTGGGCCGGGCAGGCGCTGCTGCGGGCCACCGGGCGCGAGGCCAGTGATTTCCTTGCCCTGTGTCTCGGCGTGCTGCTGATCGTGCTGCTCGGCCTGATCCCCTGGGTGGGCTGGCTGGTGGGTCTGGTCAGCCTGGTGTTCGCCCTCGGCGCGCTAATCGTGGCGCGGCGCGGGGCCTTCGACGCGCCGATGACGACGGCGACGCAGGCGCCGATGCCGGTGTAACTCCATTTCAGCCGTCGGTGCGGCTGCGCTGCGCCCCAGGAGAATGAAAAAGGGTTGTTCCTGGGCGGGCAGCGCCCGCCCAGACCCCTCCCACCGGGTGGGAGGATGGGGAAACCCGGTTTCCCCACACCCCTGCTTGAGGGCCGAGCCCTCCCGGGGGCGGGGGCGTGGGGAAACCCGGTTTCCCCAGTTCCCTGCGGGGCGGGGGCGTGGGAAAACCCGGTTTCCCCATTCCCCTGCGTGAGGGCCAGGCCCTCCCGCGGGCGGGGGGGTGGGAAAACCTGGTTTCCCCCTACCCCTGCGTGAGAGCCAGGCCATCCCGCGGGCGGGGGTATGGGGGAACCTGGTTCCCCCATGTTCACGTTAGGACCTACGCGGTGGCGGGTTACAGAGCCTGCGGCCCGCTACCCTGCCACCAGGCGACCACGCAACTCCTGTATAATAGAGCCGTGTCGCTTGGCCAACTTCGCCAGATTGGGATGGAGCAAGCCCATGATACGAGGAATCGACCATGTCGTGATCCTGGTGGCGGACCTCGCGCAGGCGGTGCGGGACTACGAGGCCCTGGGCTTTCGGGTGGCGCCGGGTGGCGCCCATAGCGATGGCGCGACCCAAAACGCGCTGATTGGCTTTGCCGACGGCACCTATCTGGAGTTGCTGGCCTTTGCCCAGGAGGCGCCCGCGCATCGCTGGTGGCGCCATGTCGCCGCGGGCGAGGGCCTGATCGAGTTCGCCCTGCTGGCCGGCGAGATCGAGGCGGCTATGGCCGCGGCGGCGGCGCGCGGGCTGCACCTCGATGGCCCCTTCAGCGGTGGGCGCGAGCGGCCCAACGGCGCGCGCATCCAGTGGCAGAGCGCCTTCCCCGTGGCGCCTGAGTTGCCCTTCCTCTGCGGCGATGTGACGCCCCGCGACCTGCGCGTGCCCCACGGTGAGGATTGCCACCATCCTAATGGCATTACGGGCATCGGTCGCATGAGCGTGGCCGTGACCGATATCGAGACCAGCGCCGCGCTCTACGCCGAGTTGCTCGGCCACGGGCCGATGATGGAGCCCGGGCGCCGTATCTTTAAGCTGGGGCCACATTATGTCACGCTCCAGGCCCCCAATGCCGATCTGTCCGACCATGCGCTGATCGAGGCGCGGCTGGCCGCCCGCGGCCCCGGCATCGCCAGCGTGGTGCTGCGCCGCGACCATATGGCGGGCGAGCCGCAGCCGCTCGATCCGGCGCTCACCCACGGCGCGGCCATTGCCGTCGCGTAAGGCGCGCCGCGCGGGCCGGAGGCTCGCATCCCTGCGGAGGCCTGGCCCTCCCCGACCCTCCCGCGGGCGGGGGACTGGGGAAACCCGGTTTCCCCTTCCCCCTGCTCGAGCGGCAATCCGTTGCAACGAAGGTGACGGCCCCCTCCCTGACCCTCCCCCACTGGGACTCTGTTGGTTAAAGGGTTTCTTAACTGGCCAACTCCGGCGCGTGGTGGCATCATGGGGTCTCGTAGCTGGGGTTTACGTTCAGTATCCTGGAGGTGTGGCGATGACCTTCCACGCGCATCCGGTTCCGCCTG
>DAOTYR010000245.1:0-6356 GCA_034434655.1 Chloroflexaceae bacterium | reverse complement strand
TGCCTCGCCGGGGTAACCGGCGTGTTACAATAGAGCAACGTATTTCAAAAGACTGCCCCACGCCGGGCGCACGCGGTTGCCCGGCGGCTTCGCCGGCGGGAACCATCGGAATTCTATGCCATTCTACCGGGACATGGAACTGATCTGCCGCAGTTGCGGCGAGAAATTTATCTTTACCGCGGGTGAGCAGGAGTTTTACGCCGACAAGGGCTTTTTGCATGAACCAACGCGCTGCCCGCGCTGCCGCACGCGCCGCGACGGTCCCGCCAACGGGCGTCAGGGGGCCAGACCGGCGCGGGGCGCCCCGCGCGACAAGGAAGCATAGAGGCTGCCGGAGGTCAATGATGACAGGGATAGAGGGTTGGCCCGGGTTGCCGGCGCGCGCCCAAATCCGCGAGGTGGGGCCGCGGGACGGCTTGCAGAACGAGGAGAAGATCCTCTCAACGGCTGAGAAGCTGCAGTTGATCGACGCTCTCGGCGCCACCGGGCTGACCGAGATCGAAGTGGGCGCCTTTGTGCGCCCGCAGAATGTGCCGCAGATGGCCGATACTGCCGAGGTGTTCGCCGGGCTGCGCCGCCGCCCCGGGGTGACCTACAGCGCGATCGCCCCCAACGTCGTGGGGGCGCGGCGCGCGGTAGCAGCGGGCGCCGACGCGGTGCAGGTCTTCCTCAGCGCGACCGAGAGCCATAATCGCAGTAATGTGAACATGAGCGTCGAGCAATCCCTGGCCAATGTGGCCGATATGGGCGAGGTGGTGCGCTCGGCGGGGATCCCCTTTGATGCGGTGCTCTCGGTAGCCTTTGGCTGCCCCTTCGAGGGCCACGTGCCGATCGAGCGCGTGCTGGAGTTGTGTGGCCGCCTGCTTGACCTGGGCGCGGAACGGCTGACGCTTGGCGATACGACGGGTATGGCCCACCCGGTGCTGGTGCGGCAGGTGGTGCTGGCCTTCCGCGAGCGCTTTCCCCGGCAGCCGTTGCGCCTGCATCTCCATAGCGCCCGCGGCGCGGGCCTGGCCAATATCCTCGCCGCCCTCGAGGTCGGCGTGGCCGAGTTCGACAGTAGTATCGGCGGGATCGGCGGCTGCCCCTTCGCTCCCGGCGCGCCCGGCAATCTCTGCACCGAGGACCTGACCCATATGCTCCACGAAATGGGCATCGCAACCGGGTTGGATCTGCCCGCGCTGATTGATGCCGCGCTGCTGCTGGAGCGCATGCTCGGCCATGTGGTGCCCGGGCAGACGATCAAGGCGGGGATCTGTAAGCATTTGACGGGGTAATCCTATGGGAGAGGGTGGGGAAACCAGGTTTCCCCACGCCCCTGCCCGAGGTCTGGCTATGAGAGAAGGTTCACTGGTATCGGTCATGTGGGGAAACGTGGTCTCCCCACGCCCCTGCCCGAGGGGAGGGGCTGGGAGGGCGCAGCCCCTCTGGTTCCTCCCGTTCGATAACCTGCCGGTGCATCGGTAAGGCGTCGTTCAATTCCCCCCGTATGGATCCACGTCATCGCGTCGTTATTATCACCGGGGCCTCGGCGGGCATTGGCGCGGCAACGGCGCGCCTGTTCGCCGCGGCTGGCGCCCGGCTGGTGCTCGCGGCGCGTTCGCGCGAGCCGCTGGAACGCCTGGCGGCCACGTTGCCGGGCGCGATAGCGGCGCCAACCGATGTGGGCGACCCGGCGCAGTGCCGGGCGCTGGTGGAGATGGCTCACGCTCGCCACGGGCGGGTAGACATCCTGATCAACAATGCCGGCGTAGGTCTCGCCGGCCCGGTCATCGATCTGTCCACTGAGGATCTGGAACGGTCGCTGGCCGTGAACCTGTTCGGGCCGTTGTGGCTGATGCAGGCGGCGGCGCCGCTGATGCGCGCCCAGGGGCGGGGCCAGATCATCAATGTTTCGACGGTGCTGGCGGAGCAACCCCTGCCCTACCTGGGCGGCTACGCCGCGGCCAAGGCGGCCCTGGAGCGATTGAGCGAGACGCTGCGGATGGAACTGCGCGGCACGGGGGTCAGGGTCACGGTGGTGCGGCCGGGCAGCACGCGCACCGAGTTTCGGGCCCGGCGCCTGGGCGCGGGCGGTGAACGGCGCCGCATAGCCCCGCGCGCCGTGCCCCCCGAGGCGGTCGCGCGGGTGATACTCCGCGCGGCGCGCCGTGAACCCCTGCGCGCCTACGTCACGCTCGGCGACCGCATGGCGATCTGGGCGGCGCGGATGTTGCCCGGTCCGGTCGAGGCGCTCCTCAGCCGGGCAATCACCTGGGCGCCGGTCGCCGGGCCGACCCCGTCGAAGCCGGGGCGGTAGCGCTCATGCCCGTGGGATGCCGGTCGCTCGGGCTAACGTGAACATAGGCTCTCGAAGAGGGGCATGGGGAAACCGGGTTTCCCCATGCCCCCACCCGCGGGAGGGTTTGGGAGGGCGCAGCCCTCCCAGGAACAAACTTATGTTCATTGCGGCGTGGTGCGGCGCAGCCGCATGGACGGCTAACGTGAACATAGCCCCTCGGAGGAGGGGGATGGGGAAACCGGGTTTCCCCATACCTCAGCGGACGCGGGCCGGAGGCCCGCGCACCCAGGCCCCGCCCCCTGGGAGGGTTTGGGAGGGCGCAGCCCTCCCAAGAACAACCGTATGTTCATTGCGGCGTGGTGCGGCGCAGCCGCATGGACGGCTGAGGTGACCATCGTTCGCAGGGTTCAGCCCCCCTCCCAGCCTCCCCCCGCTGGGGGGAGGAGCCGGGTGCCCGCCCCCAGTGGGGGAGGGTCAGGGCGGGGGCCGGCGCCGTGCCCGCGGAGCCGTGGCGCGGGTGGGACGCCCGCGCTCCCAGGCCATGTTCGTCGCGGCGTGGTGCGCCATGCATATGACCGTCTCACGTGACCATGGGGGAACCGGGTTCCCCCACACCCCCGCCCGCGGGCGGGTGTGGGCGGGCGTAGCCCGCGAGCAGGGGCATGGGGAACCGGGTTTCCCCATCTTCCCCCACCTGGTGGGCGGGTGTGGGCGGGCTACGCCCTCACGCAGGGGCATGGGGGAACCGGGTTGCCCCATCTTCCCCCCCCTGGTGGGCGGGTGGGGGCGGGCGTAGCCCGCGAGCAGGGGGATGGGGACACCGGGTTTCCCCATCTTCCCCCACCTGGTGGGCGGGTGTGGGCGGGCGTAGCCCACGAGCAGGGGGATGGGGACACCTGGTTTCCCCATCTTCCCCCACCCGGTGGGAGGGTGTGGGAGGACGCAGCCCTCCCAAGAATAACTTCACTTTCATCATGTTCGTGTGCGGCGGAGCCGCATGGACGGCTGAAACCTTGTGGAAGAGAGAACCGACTACCGTGAGCGAACCCGCACCTCAGTTGTACCTGCGCACTCCCGCCATAGACGCCGATGGGCAGCAGATCGCCTTTGTCTATGCCGGCGACATCTGGCTGGCGAGGGCCGAGGGCGGCCCCGCCGAGCGGATCACGGCCCACCAGGCCTACCATTACGCGCCCCGCTTCAGCCCCGATGGCGCCAGTATCGCTTTCACGTCGGGACGAAGCGGTTGGGGCGACATCTATGTGCTGCCGCTCAGCGGCGGCCCCGTCCGGCAGGTAACTTTCCACGACGCCTTCTGCCACGTCGAGGACTGGGCGCCTGATGGCCGGAGCATCTACTTTACCTCGGATCGCGAGCGGATCGGCCCTGATATCTACCAGGTCGGCCTGGAGGGGGCCACGCCAGCGCTGGTGTACAGCGAACCCTACGAGCATCTGGGACACGTGAGCGTCTCCCCCGATGGGGAGTGGCTGGCCTTTGCCAATACGCGCGACCGCTGGTGGCGGCGCGGCCCGAACCCCTTCGCGCCCGGTGAGATCTGGATCGCGCCGTCCGCAACCGACTACACGGCCCTGCGCAAAATCGCCGGCCCCGGCAGCGCCAATGGCCATCCGGCGATCGCCGCCCCCTACGCCGGGCGCAACACCACGCCCCTCTGGGCCCCCGATGGTCGCGGGCTGTACTTCCTCAGCGACCGTGACGGGGTTGAGAACATCTGGTACGTGCCGCTGGACGGGGGTGAACCGCGCCAGGTTACTCGCTTCACCGACGGGCGGGTGTGCTTCCCGGCGATCGCCCGGCGGAGCGGGCTGATCGTCTTTGAGCGCGACTGGCGCCTCTGGCGGCTTGATCCGCTGTCGGGCGCGTGCGAGCCGATTGACGTGCGGGTGCGCGCCGATACCAAGCATACCCCCGTGCGGGTGGAGAGCTGGTCCCGCGGGTTCTCCGAGTTGCGCCTCAGCCCCGATGGCAAGAAAATCGCCTTCGTGGCCCGTGGCGAGATTTTCGCCGACTTCGCCGATAAGGAGACCGACCGCGACCTCCGCCAGGGGCCCTCGTTTCGGGTTACCGATACCCAGGCCCGCGAGAGGCAGATCGCCTGGACCCCCGACAGCAACAGTCTGATCTACGTTTCCGATCGCCATGGCGAGGACGAACTGTACCGCTACGACTTCGCCGCCCGCCAGGAGACGCGCCTGACGCATGATCTGACGCCCAAGCGCTTGCCCCGCGTCGCGCCCAATGGCAAAGCGGTGGCCTACATCAGCGGCCACGAGGCCCTGTGCGTGCTCGACCTGGCCAGCGGCGAGCGCCGGGAGTTGTGCCGGGCGCGCTTCGTGTTCGCCAGCGACCTGGCATGGTCGCCCGACTCGCACTGGATCGCCTTCCTGTCCCAGGATGAGCGTTACTTTAGCAATGTCTGCGTCATCCCCGCCGCGGGTGGCGAGGCGCGCCAGGTCAGCTTTCTCAGCAACGTCGGCGGCGGCGATCTGCTCTGGGCGCCGAATGGCCAGTTCATCGTCTTTACCACCGAACAGTACCGCGCCGAGACCCAGATCGTGCGGGTGGATCTGCGTCCGCAGCGGCCGGTCTTTCGCGAGGCCGAGTTCGAGCGGCTCTTCGAACGGCCAAACGCCGGCGAACGGGCGGGCGCGGCGGGAGCGCCCGCAGCCGAACGCCGTCAGCCTGAGACGGAGCAGGGTGCGACGGGCGATCAGCCGTCCGATGCCGCGGCATCGGCCAGGGCAACTCCTGATGCTGGCGAACCATCCGCTGATCCCGGGGTTGCGCCCCTGGAGATCGACTTCGAAGGCATCGAACGGCGGCTGCGCTTCCTCACGCCGTTGCAGATGAACGCCAGCGCCGAGGCGATCAGCCCCGACAGCAAGGACCTGCTGCTGCTCGCCACCGTCGCCGAAAAGGTCAATGTCTGGACCTTGCCCCTCGATGAGCCGCGCGCCGACCAGGCCCCGCGGCAGTTGACCGCGACCGATGGCGGCAAGCACGCCCTGCAGTTCACGCCCGATGGCAAGGCGTTTTTCTACCTCGATGACGGCTACATCACCATGCGTAAGTTCCCCGGTGGCAATGACCCTGTTCGCGTCAATGTGCGCGGTGACGTGAACGTTGATTTTCACCGCGAGAAGTGGCAGGTCTTCGGTGAAGCCTGGCGCGCCTTGCGCGACAGTTTCTATGACCCGACCTTTCGCGGCCAGGACTGGACGCGGGTGCGCGACCGCTTTGCGCCGCTGGTCGCCGGCGCGCAGACGACCGGCGAGTTGCACACGGTGATCGATCTGATGGTCGGCGAGTTGCGCGCCTCGCACCTCGGCAGCTTCTTCAACGGCGGGACGGGCAGCGATGGCTACATCGGCATCATCTTCGACGCGGCTGAGCAACGCGCCACCGGGCGGTTGCGCGTCGCCCGGCTCGTGCCCGATGGCCCCGCGGCCCAGGCTGAACACCCTCCGCGCCCCGGCGAGTACCTGCGCGCGGTTGATGGGGTTCCTCTCGGACCGGAAACAAGCCTGGATCAACTCTTGCGCCGCAGCGCGGGGCGTCGTGTGCGCCTGACCTTCGCCGACACGCCCGATGGCGACCCGGGGCGCGATGTGGCGTTGCGCCCGGTCGATGGCGATGACTACGAGCGCCTGCGCTACCGCGACTGGGTGATCTCGAATGAGCAGTACGTGCACCGGATGAGTAATGGCCGCCTGGGGTATGTGCACATCGAAGCGATGAGCTACGCGGCTTACCAGCAGTTCCTGGCCGATCTCGATGCCGAGACCTACAGCAAGGAAGGCGTCATCATTGATGTGCGCTACAATACGGGCGGTCACACCGCCACCTTTGTGCTCGATGTCCTGATGCGGCGTTCCACGGTGCTCAGCGGCTTTCGCGAGCGCACCGGCGCCGATGCCAGCCATCTGGCGGGCAACCGGGTGCTCAACAAGCCGACGGTGCTGGTCACTAACGAACGTTCGGCGAGCAACACCGAGATGTTCAGCGAAAGCTACCGCCGGCTGGGGCTGGGCAAGGTCGTCGGTCGTCCCAC
>DAOTYR010000244.1:0-7958 GCA_034434655.1 Chloroflexaceae bacterium | reverse complement strand
CTGATGAAGGGCGGAAAGTTCCAACCGGTGAGCCGTGGCCCCTGGAAATCGAGCAGGACCATCAAATTAAATGAGCCACATAGACCGGGCACAAAGATCACAGGCGTGCGTGCCATTGGCGGTCCTCTCTATCAGTGGCGCGATCGGTGGCGGTGAGGCACAGGGCGACTCCATCATAGGCTCTCGGCAGGCGAGCGTCAAGGTCGCCGCGGATTTCCCCTGAGTGAGGGGCTGGGGAAACCGGGTTTCCCCACACCCCCACCCGGTGGGAGGGTCTGGGAGGGCTACGCCCTCCCAGGAACAATCGTATGTTCATCCCGTCGGTGTGCGGCGCGAGCCGCATGGAGGGCTGATGCAACGTCCGCCTGGCGGCAGGCGCCGAAGGGAAGTGGGTCTAGGCAGATAGGCACTCCCGGTCCGCACGAGCAGAAGGGGTTGTTCTCCCCTCTGCTCGTTTTTTTAACGTTATGGATCGGATCATGCGCTATACTTTCTGACGCTGCCGATCCTCGCGCCACGCCCGGTCCGGTCGACGGCGCCGGGGGGATTACCCGTCCCGCCGTTCCAGGCAACCATTTCGGGCATCAACGCGACGTCGGTTTTGTTCAGATTCGCCACGCCGTATCTGTAAGCAACACTCTGCGATCACCAGTTCTTGCCAATCCGTATGGGGTTTCGGGTGCGCGGGCATGCCGTCAGCCTTGCCCGGATGCGGGCAAACTGCCCGCGCACCCGGGCCACATCTCCCCACGGATTTCCAGAAAGCTGTACTGGCAGGCACACCCCATGACCGGCAGGACTCGACGAACTGCCGGGAATCGGTGAACCTGGCCTTCCGGTCTTCGGATACCACACACCGCCCCAGGATGAGAAGACGATGAGCACACTGCCGGTGGCTGCGCGCTGGTACCTGTACAGTTTGTGGAGCATAGCGCTGGTCGGCGTCATTGTGACGCTCATCTCTGCCCGCGCCCCGATGCCCGATCTGCTCATCCTCTGCGTGAGTGGCATCGCCTATGTGCTGGCCGACTACTTCGAGGTTGTCTTCGGTCTCGATCAGCGGAATCGCGTGGCAATGACCGTCGTTGACGCGCCAACCATGTTTCTCGTGCCCATGGCCGGACCGTATGGGGTGCTGGTGGTGCTCGTCGGTAGCCTGCTGGTGGACTGGCTGCGTGGGCGGCCATGGTACAAAGGTCTGTTCAATGCGTCACAGCGCAGTATCACCTTCATGACGCTGGTCATGATATACGACGCGCTTGCCTCGCCTGCAAGCCCGCCCTTCAGCGGCTTCAGGGGAGTGTTGGCCTTTGTGATTCTGGCCGGCGCCTATTATGCCCTTAACACCATTCTCGTCTCCACGATTGTCGCCCTGGCCAGCGGCCAGCCGGTCCTCCAGATCTACCGCGCGAGCTTTCGACAGGTCCATTGGGTCCATTTTATCACCCTGCCCTTCGGCGCCATCCTGGCCTCCATCTGGGCCACCAACCCCTGGTTGACTCTGACCGCCGTGCTGCCGCTGTTTATGGCCCATCGCTCCTTCAAAGCCATGGCCGCGTTGCAGGAGGAAAGCCAGCGCAGCCGCGAGCTGGCCAGCCATGGGACGCGCCTGTTGGACGAACTACGCGCCAGGCAGGAAGAGTTGATCCGGTCCTCGCAACTGGCTACCCTGGGCACCTTTGCCGCAAGCGTGGCCCATGAGTTCAACAATCTCCTCACCGCCATTTACGGCTTTACGCAGTTTGGGCTGAATACTGACGATATCGAGGAAAAAAATCATGCCCTGGACGTGGCAATGCGCTCCTGCATTCGTGGCCAGAGCATCACCCGTGGTCTCCTCTCCTTAGCGCGCCAGCGCCAACCCAGGCGCGAGCCCTGCCAGTTGAATGACCTGGTGCGCGATACGGTCACCTTGCTGCGGTCTGAGTTTACCCGTCTGGACGTGATGATCGAGGAGCGCCTGCAACCGCTCCCGATCGTTCACTGTGACAGCGGCCAGATTACCCAGGTCTTGATTAACCTGCTCACCAACGCCCGCGATGCCATGCGCGATCAGGGCCATGGCCGGGTCATCATCAGCACCCGGGTGATCGAGGATCAGCTTGAACTATCGGTGAGTGACACGGGAAGCGGCATTCCTGCCGACATGCGCGACAAGATCTTCCAACCCTTCGTGACCACCAAAGACGCGAACGACCACAAAAACTCCGGCACTGGCCTGGGACTGGCGATTTGCCGCACCATCGTCGAGAACCATGGCGGCATCATTCAGGTCGAGAGCGAGGTGGGCCGGGGCACGACGATGACAGTGCGCCTCCCGCTCAGTGAACCTCTCGCCCACGGTGTGGCCACCTGCGATGACGGAGCGGTCGCGGCAGCGGAGCGCAACCTGAACCACGCTGACGCGCCCCATTCGCTGGTCTGACATGGGGGAACCAGGTTCCCCCATCCCCCCGCCCCCGGGAGGGTCTGGGCGGGCGCAGCTCTCGAGCAGGGGTGTGGGGAAACCGGGTTTCCCCACACCCCCTCCCACCCGAGGGTCTGGGCGGGCGCAGCCATGCTGGATTCTCGCATCCACAGCCTGGTTTCACCGATGAACAAGGATCTTCCTGCGGGGGTGCGGCCCTTCCCATTCCTCCCATCCGACGGGGCTGCATGCGTCGTTGCGCTGGGCATGCTCACCCTGCTGGTCGCCTGCGCCTCCGCGACCGCGCCACAACCACCCGCTCCCTACGGTCTGGTTGAGCCTTTTCTCAGCGCCTGGCGACGCGCCGGCGGCGAGGCCCTGGGGCCGCCGCGCACGCCTCCGCTATGGATCGACGATTTCCAGGTGCAACTCTTCGCCCGTCACGCCATCACCGCTACCGATGGGCAACGCGCCGTGGTGGAACCTCTGGCGCCAGAATGGGAACGCCACTACCCCGATGACCTGCTGCGCCTGCCGGCTTCGCCCTTCCGCGCTTCCCTGAGCGACGCCGCGAGTCCCGTGGCGCAACCGCTGCGCGCCCTCACGGCGACGCTGCGCGTGCCGGGCTACAGCGGCCCGCTCGAGGTGCGCCTCTTCGATGGCGCCCTGCGACCGGCAGGTGTCGCAATGGCGGAGATCAGCGCCGGCCGCGGCGAGGTTACCCTGCTGCCACGCGGGCACGCCGGCGACCAGTGGGCCGTGGTGGTGATCAACGGGCAGATCGCCGCCGCCCGCAGCCGCCTCTTCACCCTCGATCCCATCACTGAACTGCGCACCGGCCAGCCGGACCTCGATGCCCTCTACCCTCGCCTGCGCGCCTTTATGCAGCAGGACGTGGTAGCCTATGACCTCGACGGGCGCCCGGTACGCGGCTATCGCTCCCCCGACAACCCCCTCCTCTGGTTGCGCGACCACGTCTACCAGGGACGCGGCTTTCGCTACTTCGAGCGGGACGTGACCAGCCTGCTTGACGCCTTTCGCGCCGCCCAGCGGCCCGATGGCAGCTTTCCCGACGTGATCGACTACCCCGAGCGTTCGGTGCGCGCCTTTCGCAAAGAGGTCGAAAGCGATCTGGAGTTCCTCTTCGTGCAGGGCGTCTACGAGGCCTGGCAAATGACCGGCGACGATGCCTGGCTGCGCGCCAACCTGGAGGCCATGCGGCGCGCCCTGCGCTACATCACCGGCGACCCGCTGCGCTGGAACGCCGAACGGAACCTGGTGCGCCGTCCCTACACCATTGATATGTGGGACTTCTCCTATGGCCCGACGACCATCAGCCCCGACGGGCGTCCGGCCCCCCGTCACTGGATTGACGCGGATACGATCTGGGGAACGTTCCACGGCGACAATACCGGCCTGGCCCATGCCCTGATGTTGATGGCCGGCGTCGAAGAGCGCGTGGGCGACCCGGCCCTGGCCGAAACCTGGCGCGCCCAGAGCCGCGACCTGATGCAACGCCTCAACGACCTGAGCTGGAACGGGCGCTTCTTCACCCACTTCATTCCCGAGGACCCGGCCTTTCGCCCTGATGGAGTGGACCCGGCGACGCAACTCAGCCTCTCCAACGCCTACGCCCTCAACCGCGAGGTGCTGGATCAGTGGCAGGGCCAGCAGATCGTTGAAGAGTACTACCGGCGCCGTGATTTCGGGCGCGCCTTTGCCGAATGGTACAGCATTGACCCGCCCTTTCCGTCGGGAAGCTTCGGCATGGCCGGAGGCAAGGGCGAAAACCCCGGGGAGTATGTCAATGGCGGGATCATGCCCCTGGTGGGCGGCGAACTGGCCCGAGGCGCCTTCCGCTACGGCCTGGAAGCCTACGGCTTCGACATCCTCCGGCGCTACGCCGAACTTACCCGCCTCACCGGCGCAACCTACCTGTGGTACTACCCCACCGGCACCCCCGGCATCCAGGGACCCGACACCCTTGCCAGCGACGGCTGGGGCGCGGGGGCGATGATCGGCGCGCTGATGGAAGGCGCCGCCGGGTTCAACGATCGCGCCAGCGCGTACCGCGACCTGCTCCTTACCCCGCGCTGGGCCGCCGACCCGACAGTTGCCGAGGTCTACGCCGTGGCGCGCTACGCCGCCTCCGACGGCTACGCGGCCTACCACTGGCGCCGCGAGGCGCGCTCCATCAGCCTGAACGTCACCGGCAGCGCCGAACGCGCCGAGGTGCGCCTCCTCGTCCCCCCGGAGATCGCCGCGCGCCCGCTCCAGGTGACCCTCAACGGCGCCAGCCTCCCCGCCACCATCCAGGTTACGCGCACCAGCGCCTATGTGGTGGTACCGGTCAGCGGCGGCGACGCCGAAATCGTGATCCGCTGGTAAGCAGCCGCAAGGCAGAGCCCTCGATTGCGCCAGCGGTAGCTACCAAAGCGTCATAGAGACGCCGCAAGCCGAAAGGCGACGGCGCAACTCCTGGTAGTAAGACAAGCGCATAGAACTGTTAGACAATGGCTACGACGTTTACTGTTTCCCCATGGATCGCCGATACGGCGCTGGCGGGCTTCGAGGCGCGCACCCTGGTGTTCCCTCCCGACGCCGAAGGACCGGTCATTACCACCCTGGTGCGCCGCCGCGCCGCCGCTTCGGCGGGCCGCGCGGTGCTCTACCTTCACGGCTTTGTGGATTACTTCTTCCAGACGCATCTGGCCGAGGCCTTCAATGCCCACGGCTACCACTTCTACGCCCTCGACCTGCGCAAGTGCGGCCGCTCGTTGCGCCCCGGCCAGACACCGCATTTCTGCGCCGATCTCCGCGAGTACTACGCCGAGCTTGACGCCGCCATCACCCTCATCTTCAACGAAGAGGACCGCCCCTGGCTCCTGCTCAACGGCCATTCCACCGGCGGCCTTATCGCCGCCCTCTACGCCCACGAGGGGCGCTGGCGCGAGCGGATCAAGGCCCTGTTCCTGAACAGCCCCTTCTTCGCCTTTCATCTCCCCTGGCACCAGGTTGCGCCCGCGCGCCTGCTGGCCGGCCTGGGCCGCTGGCGCCCCCGTCTCGCCGCCAATGGCTCGGTCTCGCCGTTCTACGCCCAGAGCCTGCACCGCGCCTACTATGGCGAGTGGGAGTTCAACCTGGATTGGAAACCGATCGAGGGCTTTCCGGCCCATGCCGGGTGGATGCGCGCGGTGATGCAGGGACAGCGCCGGCTCCAGACCGGGCTGGCCATAGCCTGTCCCGTGCTGATCATGCACTCGGCGCGCTCGGTGCTCCTCCCGCGCTGGGACGAACGCCTGCTGCGCGCCGACGCGGTGCTCAACGTGGCCCACATGCGCCGGTACGGGCCGGGCCTCGGCCCCCGCGTGACCCTGATCGCCATCGAGGGCGGCCTGCATGACCTGACCCTCTCGGCTGCGCCCGTGCGCGCGCGGGTCTTCGAGGAACTGTTCGCCTGGCTGGAGTGTCAGGGCCGCGCGCGGTAGGAAGCCGAAGCACTGGCTGCGCGGCGCCTCGGCCCTGCTCCTGGACGGTCACAGCACCCCGTAGGCCACGAATGCGCCGATCACGCACCCTGCCGCCAGGAGCAAGCCCGCAACGACCTGCATCGGCGTATGGTTGCGCGTGCGCACCCGCGCCCATCCCAGAGCCAGGGCGCACAGCCAGAAGGCCAGGCCCAGCGGCTCGGAGTAGAGCGCAGCCAGTGTCGCCGTCGAACCCATACTCGAGGCGTGGACGCTGATCTTCCAGTACAGGTTGATGATCCAGGCCAGCACGCTGAGCGCGATACCCGAAGCTGCCATCGCCAGGATGGGAGGCGGCGCGCCGAGCAGTTGCAACACGACCATACCGGCCACCAGGTTGACGATGCCGAAGAGGTACAACTCGTTGCGCTGCGAGCGCACCGAGATATCGTCATCGGTGTAGGCGCCCTGCCGCAGGCGAATGGTGAAAAAGAGCGTCGGCGGCAGCACCTGCAGCCCGGTGCAGAGCAAGGCCCAGGACAAACCCGCCTGGCGCGGCTCAACCCCGAGCAGGCCAACGATAAAGATGCTGATCACGCCGAGGAACACCGGATGCAACACCTGCGAGATAAGCCGGGCCACGGCATAGCCGCGGCCCGGCGCTGCCCCCCGCTGGATGGCCTCAGCGGTCAGATCGTTCTGTGAAGACATGATCACGCGATCCTTTACTCGGTCCACCGGCGTCGAGCGTCCGGTAGCATGCCAATAAACGCTGCGCGGCCGTATCCCAGCGAAACTGCTGCGCCTGCGCCGGCCCGGCGGCCCGCAGGCGCGCGGCGTCACTCAGGGCGCGGGTGATGCCGTCGGCGATGGCGGCTTCATCCAGTGGATCTACCAGCACCGCCGCTTCGCCGGCGACCTCGATCAGGCTCGACACCCCCGAGGTTACCACGGGAGCGCCACACGCCAGGGCTTCCAGCACCGGCAACCCGAACCCCTCGTACAGCGAGGGGTACACAAAGGCCCGCGCAAGATTATACAACGCCGGAAGTTCTGCATCCGCAACAAAATCGAGCACATGCACCCGATTCTGGAGCGCCTGTTGCTCCACAGTAGCGAAAATCTCCTCGTAGAGCCAGCCGCGCCGTCCGGCAATCACCAGATGCAGGTCGGGGTCGGTGAGGCGGGCGAAGGCGCGCACGAGGCGCGGCAGGTTCTTGCGCGGCTCCAGGGTGCCAACGAAGAGGATGAAGCTCGCGGGCAATCCGAAGCGCGCCCGGGTCGCTTCCAACGCGGCGGAGGGCAACGGCCGGAAGCGCGGATCCACACCGGGGTAGATCAGGCGAACCCGCGCGCCGTCAACCCCAAGCAGCCGCGCAAGGTCCGCCGCCGTAGCTTGCGAGTCGACCAGCACCAGATCGGCGCGGCGCAGCGCCCGCGGCACGGCGCGGCTGAGGTAGCGCCGCAGCCCGGCCTCCGCGCACTCTGGCCGCACCAGAAAGGTCAGATCGTGAACGGTGACCAGGGTGCGCGCGCGGGTCGGCGGCAAGACAAAATCGGGGGCATGCAGCAGATCGAGCGGACCTACCAGCGCCTCGACAGGCAGCGGCAGGCGCAGGCGCTGCCAGAGCACGGTCAGCAGGCGCGGACTGAGGGGGATGGGCCGAAGCTGCACATTGGGATGCGCGGCGCCCAGGGCGCGCAGATCGGCCAGATAGGGCGACGCGGCGGGCAGGCCGCCCGCCGCGTAGAAGAGACGGTAGGTAATCGCTGGATCGAGACCGACGACGGCGCGGATCAACTCGCGGGTATAGCGCCCGATCCCCGCGCCCTGCCATACTGCCGCGGTGTAATCAATCCCGATACGCATGTGCCTGGAATGATGCCACGGGCGCGAGCGTGGGGAAACCTGGTTTCCCCACACCCCTCCAAGCGGCTTCGGGACGCTGGCGCCTTGCCGTGGGCCGGGGCCTGGAGAAAGCTGGTCGCCCCATGTTCATATCAGCCGTCCATGCGGCTGCGCCGCACACCGACGGGATGAAGAAAGGTTCTTCTTGGGAGGGCTGCGCCCTCCCAAACCCTCC
>DAOTYR010000243.1:0-2932 GCA_034434655.1 Chloroflexaceae bacterium | reverse complement strand
ACCCAGATCGAGTCGTACGCCGGGATGGCGTCCACCGTCTGGGCGACGCGGGTCATAGCTTCGTATTTCTCGACCGGATCGGCAATCTCCACCAGATCCAGTCGCCAGCCCTGGGGCACGAACGCGCCGAATTGAATGCTCATAGCGGTCCTCTATGCTGCTGAGGTTGATCCTCATGCTCCCCTGTCGGGCGCAGCGCAGTGGGGAAGGGTGAGGAGCGGCCCCTCTATTGTACCCTGATGTGACAACCGTTCGCAGCGTGCTGCCCCCCTCCCGGCCTCCCCCCGCTGGGGGGAGGCGCCGGGTTCCCGCCCCCAGCAGGGGAGGGCTGGGGAGGGGGCCGTCACCGTGCCCGCGGAGCCGCGACGCGGGCGGGACGCCCCCGCTCCCAGGCCATGTTCATCGACCGTTGTGCGCCCCGCGCACGGGGCCTGACGTGAACATGGGGGAACCTGGTGTCCCCATACCCCCGCCTGCAGGAGGGTTTGGGAGGGCGCAGCCCTCAAGCAAGGGGGATGGGGAAACCGGGTTTCCCCATCCCCCGGCCTGCGGGAGGGTGTGGGCGGGCGCAGCCCGCCCAGGACAACCCTGGTGATCCCGTTGCGGCTGCAGGCCGGAGGCGGCGCGCCCGGCGCGCTGTCCCGGCGCGCTATAATGGCGGTGCGGCCCACCCGTACCGAATGGAGGAGCCAGATGACCGAGTCGATGCCCTTGCTCACCAACCGCCCGGAGTGGCAGGCGCTGCAGGCCCATGTCGCGGCGCTGCGCTCGCTGCACCTCCGGGATCTCTTCGCGCAGGACCCGGAGCGCGGCACGCGCCTGGCTGCCGAAGCTGCCGGGCTGTACTTCGACTACAGTAAGCACCGCATCACTGATGAGACACTGGCCCTGTTGATCGCCCTGGCGCGGGCCTGCGACCTGGAGAGGCGGATCGAGGCCATGTTCAGCGGCCAGAAGATCAACACGACCGAGGGGCGCGCCGTGCTGCACGTGGCCCTGCGCGCCCCTCGCGACGCGACCATCGTGGTGGATGGCGCGAACGTGGTGCCAGAAGTTCACGCCGTGCTTGACCGCATGGCCGTCTTTGCCGATCAGGTGCGCGCGGGAGCCTGGAAGGGCTATACCGGCCAGCCCATCCGCGCGGTGGTCAACATCGGCATCGGCGGCTCCGACCTTGGCCCGGTGATGGCCTACGAGGCCCTGCGCCATTACAGCGATCGCGCCCTGACGCTGCGTTTCGTCTCGAACGTGGACGCCACCGATTTCGTCGAGGCGACCCGCGATCTCGATCCCGAAACCACCCTCTTCATCGTCGCTTCGAAGACCTTCACCACCCTGGAGACCATGACCAATGCCCGCACCGCGCGCCAGTGGCTGCTTGCCGCCCTGGGTGACGAGGCGGCCGTGGCCCGTCACTTCGTGGCCGTCTCCACCAATGCCGCCGAGGTGCAGAAGTTCGGCATTGATACCACCAACATGTTCGGCTTCTGGGACTGGGTCGGCGGGCGCTACTCGATGACCTCGGCGATCGGTCTTTCGACGATGATCGCCCTCGGTCCGCAGAACTTTCGCGCCTTGCTCGACGGCTTCCACGCCATGGACCAGCACTTCCGCACCGCGCCGCTGGAGCACAACCTGCCGGTCATCCACGGGCTGCTCGACGTCTGGTACACCAACTTCTTCGGCGCCGAGACCCACGCGGTGCTGCCGTATGACCAGTACCTCAGGCGGCTGCCGGCCTATCTGCAGCAGTTGACTATGGAGAGCAACGGCAAGTCGGTGCGCCTCGACGGCGTGGCGGTTGATTACCAGACCGGGGCGATCTACTGGGGCGAGCCGGGCACGAACGGCCAGCATTCCTTCTACCAGTTGCTGCACCAGGGCACGAAGCTGGTGCCCGCCGACTTCATCGGATTCTGCCATAGCCTGAACCCTGTCGGCAATCACCACGACCAGTTGATGGCCAACATGTTCGCCCAGGGCGAGGCGCTGGCCTTTGGCAAGCCCGCCGAGCAGCTTGTCGCCGAGGGCGTGGCGCCCGAGCTGGTCCCGCACCGCACCTTCGCCGGCAACCGGCCCAGCAGCACGATACTCGCCGAGCGCCTGACGCCGGCAGTGCTGGGGGCGCTGGTGGCGCTCTACGAGCATAGCGTTTACGTGCAGGGGGTCGTCTGGGGCATTAATCCGTTTGACCAGTGGGGGGTGGAGCTGGGCAAGGTCCTTGCCGGGCGGATCATCCCGGAACTGGCCAGCCCCGAGGCGCCGGCCCTGGCCCACGACAGTTCGACCAGTGCCTTGATCCGGCGCTACCGCGCGGCCCGGGGCCTGGGGTGAGGTCCGGGGACAATACCTTTCACATAACAGGACGTACGCGGTGGAGGGGTGCGGGGAGGCGAAGCCACCCCGCAAACCCCTTTTCCCCCCCCCGGCGGCCCGGCAGCCCGGCGAACAGCCCACCGCCCGCCCCCCGCGGGCGGGCCCCAACCGGTTGAGGAGGGCCGCAGGCTCTCCATCCCTCCCCGCCGGGAGGCGACCGCGTACGTCCTGTCACATAAGATGTCCATGCGGCTGCGCCGCACACGAACGGGATGAAAAGAGGTTCTTCCTGGGAGGGCTGCGCCCTCCCAAACCCTCCCGCGGGCGGGGGGAGCCGGGTTGCGCTTCTGTCATGGATCGGGGGGGGCGGGTGGATGAGCGACATTCGTGCACCGCACCAGCTCCGCCCGCCAGATCTGGCGGCCCCGGGCCTCCCAGCGGCGATGGTAGTGGGATTTGACCACCTCGGTCAGCGCGGACGACCAGGCCGCTGGCTCGACCAGACGCAGCCCGGGGGCGAGGGGGAGCAGATTGAGTAACGTGGCGTGGACCTCGGGGTGGTCGGTCATGACGCTGAGCACGCCGCCAGGGGCCAGGCAGCGCTCCATCTGGGTGA
>DAOTYR010000242.1:0-9044 GCA_034434655.1 Chloroflexaceae bacterium | reverse complement strand
CCCCCCCCCCCCCCCCCCCACCCCCCGTTTCCCGCCCGCGGCAGCCAGGCGGCCTGGCGCAACCCCCACGGCCCTCCCGCCGCGGGCGGGCACCAACCGGTTGGTGGAGGGCCTGCGGCCCTCCACCCCTCCCCGCGGAAGGCGACCGCGTAACTCCTGTTAGTTGAAAAGTATTGAGTTTAGGAGGGCGCAGCCCTCCCGGGAACAACCTTATGTTCATCCCGTCGGTCTGTGGCGGAGCCGCATAGATAACTCCTGTCCAACATCTACCATCCGAAATGGCCCTACCCCCTGGCGCGACGAAAATCCTTGATGTTCAACTGCAAGCGCGTTTCGCCGTTCCACTGGTTGGCTTCGAGGTGGTAGGCCACGTCAATCAGCGGATGCCGGCGCAGGGCCTCGGCCAGATGGCCGAGGCGGAAGGCGATGCCCTCGTAGGTGACGCCGTCACGCCGCAGGAGCAGGCGCAGGTGCTGGCCATCGCCGCCCCGGGGGCGGGCATCGACCACCTGCACCCCCGGGCTCATCAGCGTGGGCAGGGGATTGGCCTGGCCGAACGGTTCGAGGCAGCGCAACTCGGCCAGCAGGTCGTGACTGAGGTCTTTCAGGTCAAGGGTGGCATCAATGGTCAGCGCGGGCTGGAGCATGGCATCGGTGAGGCGCTCTTCGGCCCAGGCGAGCAGGTGCTGCTCCAGGCGCGGGAGGTTGGCATTCGCGATGGTGAAGCCGGCCGCGGCGGCGTGGCCGCCGAAGCGCACGAAGAGTTCGCTGCAACCGGTCAGGGCCTCAATCATGCTGAACCCGGGGATGGAGCGCGCCGAACCGCGTGAATGCTCGGCACCACGCTCGATCAGCAGCACCGGGCGTCCCCATTCTTCCACCAATTTCCCCGCCACCAGGCCCACCACGCCAGCCGGAAACGCCTCGCTGGCAATCACCACCACCCGCTGGCGGTGCTTCCCGGTTGCCTCGGCCTGGGCGCGCGCCGCCGCCTGCACTTGCTTCGTCAACTCCTGCCGCTCACGGTTGGTCCGGTTCAACTCCTCGGCGATCGCCCGCGCGCTGGCGTAGTCTGCCGCGAGGAGCAACTGGTAGGCCCGCACGGCGTCATCGAGCCGCCCGGCGGCGTTGAGGCGCGGACCGAGCATGAAGCCGATGTCGGTGGCGCTGATCTGCCCCTGCACCAGCCCCGACACCTCGATCAGCGCCTTGAGGCCCGGTCGCCGGGTGGCGTTGAGCGCCTGCAGGCCAGCCTTGACCAGCACACGGTTCTCGCCGGTGAGCGGACCCATGTCGGCGACGGTGCCCAGGGCCACGACATCGAGCAGGTCGCGGCCCCGCACCGCCCCGAGCGACAACCCGCGGCGGACCAGGGCTTGCACGAGCTTGAAGGCGATCCCCACACCGACCAGATGCTTGTAGGGGTAGGCGCAGCCGGGCTGTTTGGGGTTGACCACCGCCAGCGCGGCGGGGAGCGTCGCCGGGGGGGTATGGTGGTCGGTCACGATCACGTCCAGACCGGCGCGGGTGGCTGCATCCACCTCGGCGAGATTGCTGATGCCACAGTCCACGGTGATCAGCAGGCGCACCCCCTCGCCGGCGAGCCGGTGGAGGGCCTGCGTGTTCAGCCCGTAGCCCTCACGCAGCCGGTGGGGGATGTAGGGGCGGATGTTCGCGCCCATCGCGCTCAGGGCCTGCACCAGCAGCGTCACCGCGGTCACCCCATCGGTGTCGAAGTCGCCATACACCGCCATTGGCTCGCCGCGGGCGATGGCCTCGGCAATGCGGGCGCTGGCCTCGGCCATGCCGCGCATCCGCAGCGGATCGTGCAGGTCGCGCGAATAATCAGCCTCGAGGAACAGGCGCGTCGCCTCGGGATCGCGCACATCGCGCTGATAGAGCAGCGAGGCCAGCAGCGGGCTTAGACCGCTCTGGCGCACAAACTCCGCTGGCGCCCGGGGCAGAATGTTCCAGTGCCTGTTGCGGGCGGAGAGGGGTCGCTGGGTCATAGCTTGCATCGGGGAGGGGTGTGGGGAAACCAGCGTCCCCCACACCCCTCCAGCCGCCGGTCCTTAGGTTGTGAGGATGGTCTCGAAGAGCGAAAGCACGTATTCCTACCATCGGTATACCGGAAGCTGACCGCCAGGGTTGCGCAGGCACAGTCCTCCTGCCACCGGGCGCCTGCGTCCGCCACAGCCGGCAGCCCCTACCGGCGCGCGATCAGCGATTCGCCGGTCATATCCGCGGCTCTGGGCAGGCCGAGCAGGTCCAGCAGGGTCGGGGCGACATCGGCGAGACGCCCGCCCGGGCGCAGAACGACCTCATGTTTGCCCAGGCCCAATCCCTCGGCGGCCACGAGAATGCAGGGCACCGGGTTGGTGGTATGGGCCGTATGGGCGCCGCCGGTTTCGGGGTCAATCATCTGCTCGGCGTTGCCGTGGTCGGCGATGATCAGCAAGGCGCCGCCGCGCGCCAGCACCTCGGGCGCCACCGCGCCCATTCCGGCGTCCACCGTCTCGCAGGCCTTGATCACCGCCGGGATGACGCCGGTATGCCCGACCATATCGGGGTTGGCGTAGTTGACGACGATGAAATCGTACTGGTCGCTGCGAATGGCCTCGATCAGGCGCTCGGTAACCTCGGGGGCGCTCATCTCGGGCTGCAGGTCGTAGGTGGCCACCTTGGGCGAAGGGACGAGCAGGCGATCCTCGCCGGGGAAGGGCTCCTCGCGGCCGCCGTTGAGAAAGAAGGTAACGTGGGGGTACTTCTCGGTCTCGGCGATGTGGAACTGGCGCTTGCCCGCGGCGCTTACCACGGCGGCGATCGGCTCGACCACGGGGCGGGGCGGGAAGGCGACCTGCACGGGCAGGCCCTCCTCGTACTGGGTCATGGTCACCACGTGGAGATTCTGCACCTGGCGGGGGCGCTGCCAGATGGTATCGGGGAGCTTGAGGCCCTCTTCCTTCTGCCTGGCGTAGTGGCGCTGGATCTGCTCGTTGAGATCGGGCAGCACCAGGGCGCGGGTGAGTTGCCGGCCCCGGTCGGGGCGAAAGTTGGTGAAGATCACCGCGTCGCCGTCCTTCACCGTCGCCACCGGGGCGCCATCGCGAACGATCACGGTCGGCAAGACGAACTCATCGCTGATGTCGGCGGCGTAGGCCTGCTCGATGGCGGCACGGGCGTCGGGCGCGGTTTCGCCCTGACCCTCGACAATGGCGGCATAGGCGCGGCCGGTGCGCTCCCAGCGCTTGTCGCGGTCCATCGCGTAGTAGCGTCCCGAGACGGTAGCGACGACCCCGACGCCGGTGCGGGCGATGGCGGCTTCGAGCGCATCGAGGAAGCCGAGGGCGCTGCGGGGCAACACATCACGGCCATCGAGGAACAGGTGCAGGTAGACGCGATCAAACCCTTCGCGGCGGGCCAGTTCAAGCAGGGCGTGGAGGTGATCCTCGTGGGCGTGCACACCGCCGGGGCCGAAGAGCCCCATGAGGTGCAGGGCGCCTCCGGTGGCCTGCGCATGGGCGATAGCGCCGCGGAGGGCCGGGTTGGTAAAGAAATCGCCGTCGGCAATCGCCTTGCTGATACGGGTCAGTTCCTGGTAGACCACAAAGCCCGCGCCGATGTTCAGGTGCCCCACTTCAGAGTTGCCGATCTGCCCTTCGGGCAGACCCACGTCCAGGCCGGAGGCGCAGAGGGTGGTGTAGGGGCACTCGGCGATCCAGCGATCGACGTTGGGTGTATGGGCCAGATCCACGGCATTGCCGGGTCCGGGAGGAGCGAGGCCCCAACCGTCCATGATCGCCAGGACGACGGGCCGCGGAAGGGCATGTTCGGGCATAGAACCTCCTCTATGCGATGCAAAGCCCGCCTGCGCGGGCTAACGTGAATATAGTCCCTTAGAGGAGGGATGTGGGGAAACCGGGTTTCCCCATCCCCCCACCCGGTGGGAGGGTCTGGGAGAACTGCGCCCTCCCACGAAGGATGTTCATCCCGTCGGGGTGCGGCGCAGCCGCACGGACAGCCGCAACGAAGGCGGACGCTCCGGCCTTAACCCAGGCCGAAGGCCACCATCAGGATGCGCCAGCCGGCGAGCAGGCCAAACACGCCGGCGATGAGCAGGGGCGCGCCGACCAGCACAAACGTCCCGATCCGCGTTCCCGAGGAGGCGCCGGCGCTGACGAAGTGCATGGGCAGTTCCCGTGACAGGGTGACCCAGCCACCCCAGAGGGTCAGGGCGCCGAGGATGGCGAAGGCGATTGCCGCGCCGATCGCAATAATCACACCGAGGGCGAACATGCTGGTCCTCCTTCTGCAAATTACTCCGGCGGGAGTGCCGGCAGACACGCAGCGGCATACAGCGCCGCGCCAATCACTCCCGCTTCGTTGCGCAAGTGAGCGGGAACAACCTCAACCGGCGCCGAGAGCAGAGGGCCGAACTCGTCGAAGGCTTTGCTGGCGCCGCCGCCGACGATGATCAGATCGGGCCAGATCAGCGCAACCACGCGGTTGAGATACTCATCGAACAGGGGGGCCCATGCGGTGAAGCTGAGGCGCTTGCGCTTGCGGGCGGCCTCGGAGGCGCGACGTTCGGCGTCCTTGCCGCGGATCTCGATATGCCCCAGTTCGGTGTTCGGCAGCAGCGCGCCATTGACAAACAGGGCCGTGCCAATGCCGGTGCCCACGGTCAGCATCAGCACGACGCCGTTGCGCCCACGCCCGGCGCCAAAACGCATCTCGGCGATCCCGGCAGCATCGGCGTCGTTCAGCAACGCCACGGGCCGACCCAGGGCCGCCTGGAGGGGCCGCCGGCCGTCAACGCCGATCCAGTCGGGGGCGATATGCGACGCCGTCCGCACGACCCCATCCTTGACGACGGCGGGCAAGCCACAGCCGACGGGTCCGTGCCAATCGAAGGAGTGCGCCAACCCGGCGACGGCGACGCTGATCGCCTCCGGGGTTGCCGGTTGGGGGGTCAGGACACGTTGCCGGGGGGTGACGAGGGCGCCCGTGGCAACATCAACCACGGCGGCTTTGATCCCCGTGCCGCCGATGTCTACACCCAGGACATGCATACAGAACACCCGCACCTACACCACAAAGCGACCGGGGTTCAGAATGCCCGCCGGATCGCAGCGGGCGCGGAGGGCGCGCATCACCCTTCGGAACGGAAGCCTGACGGCTACTTGGTGCGCACCCGGCGCTTCAGATCCGCGGCTGGCTTGCGGAACGAGAGGACATCCAGCGTGCCCCGCGGATAGCTTTTCGTGAACTGCGCCAGGCCGGCGGGGCTGCGGCGCCAGTAGATCGAAATCGCCAGCACCCCCAGCAGCAGCGGCACCACCACGAGGAGGCTGGCCGGCTGGCGGTTGTTCAGGCTGTAGGCCAGGTAGCCGAACACGCCCAGCATCAGCAACGCCTGCAGGGCCGGCAGCAGCAACGCCCGCTCACGCAGTTGCACGTAGGCGTACACAAACGCAAACGCGTACCACACCTCGATGACAACCACGACGAGGAAGAAGGCCCAGAGCCACACGCTATGCTCCTCTATGCGCGAGACTGTTTATCGTAATCATAGCACACCCTGGCCGTTTTGGTACGCAACGTGTGCTATAATCGCCACCTGGTTGCAACGGCGATCCAGCGTATCGAGGGGCCTATGAACGATCGTCCAGGGATTACGGCCTTCTTTCCGGCGTTCAACGATGCTGGCACGATCGGGAGCATGGTTGTCGCGGTCATGCGCACGTTGGAGGAACTGACCGACGATTACGAGGTGATCGTCGTCGAAAACGGCAGCACCGACTACACCGTGCAGGTGCTCGAGGAGCTGGCCCGGCACTACCCCCGCCTGCGCGTGTTTACCTACCCGCAGCCCCTGGGCTACGGCGGCGCCCTGCGCGTCGGCTTCGCCAGCGCCACCAAAGACCTGATCTTCTACACCGACGGCGACGCGCAGTACGACCCACGGGAACTCCGACTGCTGCTGCCTGCCCTGCGGGACGATGTTGATATCGTCAACGGGTGGAAGATCGACCGGGGCGATCCGTTGCACCGCAAGATCATCGGGCGCGTCTATCACCATACCGTCAAGTTCTTGTTCGGCTTCCACTTGCGCGACGTGGACTGCGATTTCCGGCTCATTCGACGCCATGTGTTCGACGTGATCGAGCTGGAGTCGGACAGCGGCACCATCTGCCTGGAACTGGTAAAGAAGCTCCAGGACGCCGGCTATCGCTTCGCCGAAGTGCCGGTGCACCACTATCACCGGACCTACGGCCAGAGCCAGTTCTTCAATTTTCCGCGGCTCTGGCGCACCGGCGTGCAGTTGATCCAGCTCTGGTGGAAGCTGGTCATCCGGCGCGAACACATGGCGCAGATCGCGCGGCGCCGCGCCGAGGCCGCGGAGGTGCAGGGGTAAGGAAACCATGGACCGAACCGCTGAATTGCGCGCGGCCTTCGAGGGGAGCCGGGTACTGATCACCGGCGGGGCCGGATTCATTGGATCGAATCTGGCCCATGCGCTGTGCGATCTCGGCGCCGCGATCACGATCGTCGACTCCCTTATTCCCGAATACGGCGGCAACCTGCACAACCTCTTCGCCATCCGCGACCGGGTGCGCCTGAACATCGCCGATGTGCGCGATGAGCACTCGATGAACTACCTGGTGCAGGGCCAGGATTATCTCTTTAACCTCGCCGGCCAGACCAGCCATCTGGACTCGATGCGCGATCCGTATACCGATCTGGAGATTAATTGCCGCTCGCAACTTTCCATCCTCGAATCGTGCCGGAAACACAACCCCGGCATCAAGGTGGTTTACGCCTCGACCCGCCAGATCTACGGCAAGCCCGATTACCTGCCGGTGGACGAGCGGCACCTCCTGCATCCCACCGATGTCAACGGGATCAACAAGATGGCGGGCGAGTGGTACCACATTCTGTACAACAACGTCTACGGCATTCGCGCCTGCGCCTTGCGCCTGACCAACACCTACGGCCCGCGCATGCGCGTCAAAGACGCCCGGCAGACCTTCCTGGGCATCTGGATCAAACGGGTGATTGACGGCGAGCCTATCCAGGTCTGGGGGGATGGCCTGCAAATCCGCGATTTTACCTATGTGGACGATTGTGTGGAGGCGCTGCTGCTGGCAGCGAAGGAGCCAGGCGCCTATGGCCAGGTCTTCAATCTGGGCAGCGACGAGACGATCAACCTGCGCGACCTGGCGGCGCTGGTCATCGAGGTCAATGGCGCGGGTCGCTACGAGATCATCCCCTTCCCTGCCGACCGCAAGCCGATTGATATTGGCGACTACTACGGCGACTACCGACGCATCCAGGGACGCCTGGGCTGGTCGCCGCGCGTGCGTCTGCGCGAGGGTCTGGCGCGCACCCTGGCATACTACCGCGAGCACCGCGAACACTACTGGTAGCTGCAACAAAGCCGCCGCGCCATCCGTCTGATAGCCAGAAGCCGCCTGGCTGACGACGGAAGGAGTGCACCCATGTATCCAGCCCCCCGGCTCGAGCGTAGCCGTTCCGACGCCATGATCGCCGGTGTGTGCGGCGGTCTGGCGAAGTATTTGAATGTTGACCCGACGCTTGTGCGTCTGGCGTTTGTGCTGCTGGCCTTCGGCGGCCCGGCGCTGTTGATCTATCCCCTGCTCTGGCTGGTCATGCCCCGCGAGCGCCCGGTGAACTCCGGCACACCAGCGACGCCCCCCGGCCAGGTGTTCGTCGCCACCGGCGAGACCCGGCGCCTGCGCCTCGACCCGATGACGGGCGCGCCAGACGAACCGGAAGAGATTCCGATCTCCAACCTGGGAACCGGTCCGACCGCCAATCGCGCGAACGGGCGCGGGCGGCTCCTGGGGTACATCTTGCTGGGGCTGGGGGTGTACCTGGTCCTGCAGATGGTCTGGCCAGGGATCGGAACACTGCTCTTCCCGGCGCTGCTGATTGTTGGCGGCATCTATCTGCTGCGCCGGGCGGGGTGATCAACCGGGTGTTGCAGGCAGGGTCCGGGAGGGCTTTTGCCGCCCTCCCGGACCCTTATTTCCAGGACGTGCCCGGTGAGGGGATGGGGAAACCCGGTTTTCCCATCCCCCTGCTTGAGGGCCAGGCCCTCCCGCGGGCGGGGGCGTGGGGAAACCCGGTTTTCCCATACCCTGCTTGAGAGCCAGGCCCTCCCGCGGGCGGGGGCATGGGGAAACCAGGTTTCTCCATCCCCCTGCGCAAGGGCTGCGCCCTCCCACACCCTCCCGCGGACAAGGTATGGGGAAACCGGGTTTCCCCATACCCTGCTTGAGAGCCAGGCCCTCCCGCGGGCGGGGGGATGGGTGAACCTGTTTCCCCCACGTTCACGTTAGACCACGGATCGTCGGCATCAATTCTGGGCCAGTTCCCGCAGCTTGGAAGGGTTCAGGAGGGTGATCCCCGAGCGATCCACGTCGAGCAGCCGGGCGTCGCGGAACTGGTTGATCACTTTGGTGACCGTCTCGCGGTAGGCGTTGATCATCTCCGCAAGTTGCTGGTGGGTGCGGCGCGGTACGCGCTGCTGAGGCTTCTGCCCGGCAGTCTGATCTTCGGACATTTCGAGCAACACCGAGGCCAGGCGCGCCGGCACGGACTTGAAGGCCACTTCGTCGAGCCGCCGGCTGACGGTGAGGCGATGCTGGCCCAGGACCTCGATCAGCGCGGCCCCCAGGTCGGGCTGGCTGTGCAGAGCCTGTAGCACGGCGGCGCGGGGCACGGCACTCACCCGCACCGGCTGCAGCGCCACGGCGTAGGTATCATAGCGCTCGCCGCCATCGAGGGCGCTGTGGCCGAAGATCTGCCCTGGCTCGACCACCTTGACGGTAAGCACCCGCCCCTCGCTTGACAGCATCTGGAGGCTCACCTGGCCCGCCTGGAGCAGGTACAGGGTCTGCGCGGGCTGGCCAGGGGTGTAGATGGAGTTGTGGCGCCGGAAGGCCTGATTCGAGCCCAGGGGCTCGAGCGCGGACCACAGCCGTTGCTGTACCGAATCGTCGCCACGATGTGCAGTT
>DAOTYR010000241.1:0-14668 GCA_034434655.1 Chloroflexaceae bacterium | reverse complement strand
TCCCACGCCGCCACTCGATACTTATGGCGCAGCCCGTGGGTACCATCAGGTTTTAGATGCGAGGGAAGGGTGGAAAGCAAGAGGTTCACCCCTATAGCCGCAAAGTCGTGTCTTCCCTGGGCAAACTGCTGCGTATAAACGCTAATCCCGCCAGGGTAAAACTCGGCTGGAGAAGTGTCAAAGAGTACGCGCATTATTAACACCGAAAGGTAGAGTGGACTCGTGGCTTGGCACTATGGCTAGCGTTTCATGAGATTGACACATGCAACCGCACTCGCCTGGCTATACTGTTCGTTATACTCACAATCCTTGCATTCATCCATATTTGCTACCTGCCATCCGGAGAGATCTTTCCTGTAATACACTTTCTCCAGAATCTCACCATTAAAGCTGTCTATCAGGATTTTTAGGCGATCCTCGTCAAATTGGAAAAGCCAGTGCAAATTTTGAGGCAAACCATAGGGCACGGTGAGCAGTAAGCGTCCACCAGGTTTTAGCGAGCGATACAACTCCTGAATGGCCAGAACGAACGATCCGTCCTGCTTCTCAAAGAAATTTGTGTCTTCTGTATATTTATAATTGTTCATGCCAATGTGTTCAATAGTGGAAATGCTAATGATATCATCAACGATATTGTCGCGCAAGATAGTATCGCGAAGATCGCCATAGATATATGAGATACGTGATGTCGAGATATGATTTTCACCATAGGGCGAAAGAGTGTACATGATGATGTTTTTTTTAGCTAATGATGGGTGTTTGCAGATATATTCATAATTCAAAGCCGATCCGGCATCTAAAATACTGCCAATTCCCGGATTGATGCGTGCTAGTATCCAGGGGTACTCAACGACGCGTTCATCAAGCCCTCTTCCATAATTACAAGGCAATGGTTTATTAGCACGAAAGAGAGCCATAAGCTGTCGATTGTTTAGTGTATGATAGATGTATTCTTGACGATAGCTCATGTATCCTTTTGAGGCCGGACGCCGCCCACGCAACAAATAGAGTGTCGTTACTGCACGATGAAGTATAAAGTATGGTGAAAGTTTTGAGCATAAAACCCCATTTCGTGTTGCAAAATACATAGCGCTCTCCTGTATTCAGACCAGTTCCAAGTCTTTGAATTTGCCGTCCAAATCTACTATGCACGTAATTACGCGTAATGATGAAATAGAGTCAATATACAGAAACGATTGGTCGCTGAACCAAGGCTCTATTTCATATTTCTGGTCGATTGTCGCAAGCAGTATTCCAAAAACCGCCCATCAGCGCAGAAGTTTGGCGATCTGAAACTGTCTTCTTATTGTGGACGCTTGGCTACAACTGGCATGGTAGTAATTTGCTCCGCGGGATAAACGAATGGCGTCCCTTGTAAAATACCGTCACAGATCGTGTCAAGCCCTTGGTCCCGACCTAGCGTCAATGCATCGATTCGCGCAATCTGCAACGTGTATGGCCACCACCCCCCCACATTTGCGAAACCAGACCGCGACTTCGTAACAAAACGCAGCGGAATCATCCGGCGGAAGAAGAAGTGATAGGCATACATCCGCGCCCGGCGCACCGTCGCCTCATCGAGGCGTCGTCCAAGCGGCAACTGGTCGAGAATATGGAAATACTGCTCAGGGTCTTGTACATCAATAGTCAATCCCTTGCCGCGAATCCAGGCCTCGCCAGCGACGATGACCGGAATGCCAAGACTTGTGAGTTCCACACCGGTTTTCGTTCCGTAAATAATCACGCTGTCACACCGGAGCATAGCAGCATAAGTGCTTATATTGCTTTCAGGAGGGATGATATAGATGTTTGATGGCAGAACAGGGAAGACGCGCTGGATTTCGCGGAGGATCGGCTGACGTGACGGGATTGAGCCCCGCAGTTCCGCTGGATGAACGCGAATGAGTAATTGTAGATCGGGCCGCTTTGCGAAATAGGAGATAGTCTGAAACACCCAATCCAGCATGTTCGGAAATGCATTTGCCGGGTAGTGCAATTGGGCGTCCCACATCACGTTGGTCAACAACCCAATGGTGGGTTTATCGAAGCAAATGCCTGTTTCCGCCTGAATTTGCTGTAGATCCTCCTGCGGTTGCTCGTGAGTGAAGTGAATCCAGTCACGTATCCCATGCCAGCGACTTTTGAGATAGTCCAGCGTCTCGTTTTCCAGGTCTTCACTCCACGGCAAGTGTTCCCACAAAGTCGTTGGCTCGGTCATGAGTGTGTGATGATATGTGTCGTCGTGGCTGAAGATGAAACTGCTGGTGCGATACGCTGGAACCCAGTTAACTACGCCAATCCCGGCCTGACGACAAACTTCTCCAACGATGCCCTGGGGAACGTAAATACCGTGGTGGAATACCGCGCTGTGGAAAGGGTACTGTTGCACCAGTCGGCGAACCGCAAACATGGAAAGGATGGATGCTTCCAGGTAACGCCGAGCTATTGGCTCGCTATGAGGCTCGCCGGTGAGTTCACCAGTGGCAAAGTACCTGAGTGCTCCGGCGATGGCATGTTCGCCTATGGCAAGTCCATCGAGAGTATAGGTTTTGATAGACTGAATGGGCAGGCTGCGGGCAATCTCACGTGCCTGCATCTGCTCCTCGGGCGTTACCAGGTCACTGTAACGATGAATGGGCAGTCCGAGGGGGGCATAGCTGTTGTACCCGGCGCGGTAGCAACTGCGACATAGTGATCGTGGACCGTGACGGGCAACAGCAGCACTATCGCGCCACAAGAAATGCATAGCCTGAAGACAGGCCGGTAAAAACTGGTCACACAGGAGATAATGAACTCTGGCTCCCCGGAGAGTCAGTGCAACGCCAAGCATCCCTTCCAATGGCGTGACGCCGGGATGCCCTCCTCCGCCTGTAGCAATCAGTACATGAGGGCCATTAGCCTGGGTTCTGGCTGCATTCCAGGTCTCCATATCAACGCCGAGGATCTTGTTCCAGTCAGGTAACACTCGATATGACGCAATCATGTGCTGCAACCGATATTTGGTTCGTTTCAAAGATGGTTTGAGAGATTGAAGCAGACTCACGATCAGGTCTCCTGTCTTTCCAACGAATCCCGAAGCACTTCTGCAATCGCTACCGCCAGGCTTTCCGCATCCAGGCGATGCGCCCGCAGCACTTCATCGTTCTGGCCGCAGCGCGGGATCTCCGTTACACCGAACGAGCGCGCACCTTCCAGGCCCGTCAATCCCAGACGCGCGATTGCGGCCAGCAGGTACTCGCCCTGTCCGCCCGTAATGTAGTGGTTGTCGAGGGTGAAGACGTAGCGGCAACCGGCTACCGTCTCACGGAGCCAGTCCTCGTCAACCGTGTTGAGCCAGGGCAGGTTGACCACCTTGAGGCCGATGCCGCGCTCCGCGAGGAGCCTGGCAGCCTGCACTGCCTCGGACAGCAGCACCGGTCCGTACCCGAACAGCACCGCGTCACGCCCCTCGGTCAAGGCAACGCCGCGGCCCGGTTCGAGCGCATAGCCTGGCGGTAGTTGGTAGGGCACGGCACAGGGGATCGAGACAAGGCGCAGGTAGCCGCTGCCCTGGTGCCGATTCACCAGATAATCCAGAGCCAGCGCTACTTCTTCCTCGCACGATGGCTCGATCAACAGCATACCCGGATTGGCAGCGAGAATAGCGATGTCGCGCACGCTCTGGTGCGAGTGGCCGGGAGCGCCGGGCAGCAAACCGGCCAGTGAGCCGACGTAGATAACCCTGGTGCCTTCGGTGGAGTTGTTGTATATCTGCTCGTTGGCCCGCGGCGGCATGAAGCAGGCGAAGGAGTGGCAAATCGGCAGTAACCCGCGCAGGGCCATGGCGCCGGCCTGGGAGACCATATCTTGCTCGGCGATCCCGCATTCGATAAAGCGGTCGGGAAAACGTTCCTCAAACGGCAGCAACCCGGTATCGAGGGCCAGGTCGGCATCCAGGGCCACGATCCGCGGGTTGCGCTCGGCCTGCTCGACCAGGGCGCGGGCATAGGCCGGGATTAGCCGCTGGGCGCCGTCGAGGACCGGCCGTGGTGGACACGGCGTTGACTCCAGGCGCACCGGTGCCGCGTCTACTGCGCCGAGCAGCGCATTGGCCCGCGCGATCAGTTCCTCGGCGGCGCTGGCGTATTCCTCCGGCGTGGGCGCGCCACTATGGTAACGGTACAGCCGTTCGCCTGGCTCCAACGCCGTGGCTTCCATGAAGGAAACCCCTTTGCCTTTAACCGTATCGGCAATGATGATTTTCGGGCGCCCGGTGACAGCTCGCAGTTCGGCGAGCACACGGCCCAGCGTGGCCATATCATGGCCATCGCAGCGGGCCACGTGCCAGTCAAAGGCGCGCAACTTCGCCTCAAGGTTTCCCAGGCTGCTCACCTGCTCGACCCAGATGTCCGACTGGATCTTATTGTGGTCAACAATGACCGTAATCTCCTCCAGTCCGCGATTCGCGGTGGGTTGGAGCGACTCCCAGAACTGACCTTCCTGCAATTCGCCATCGCCGGTGAGCACAAATATCCGTCCGCGCTGGCCCAGTCTGCGTCGGGCGAGAGCCATGCCGCGGGCCTTGGAGATGCCCATACCCAGCGATCCGGTGTTGGTGTGCATATGAGGCGTGCTCACGTCAGGATGCCCGGGCAAGCCCCCAAGACGGCGCAGGCGGTGGATCAGGTCGAACTCCAGCAGCCCTAGCCCGATCAGCACGGCGTACTTGGCGGGCGCATCGTGGCCTTTGGAGGAAAAGAAGATATCGCCATCGCCGCGTTCACTCTCGCCAGGACGATCAAGCTCCTCAAGAAACAGCCAGCTCAGGATGTCCAGCGAGCTAAAGCTGGTGCCGAGATGCCCGGATCCGGCGCGCATAATCATATACAGGGTGTTGATGCGGCAAAGGTCGGCGAAGATCGCTGCTCTCTGCGCGGCGGGGATGCGCAGGCTTCGGGCGCGTTGGAGTTCATCGGCGGGCACGAACCAGAGGACGGTCACAGGATCACTCCAGCTTGGAATTGACAGGAAACGGCGGTTCCGGGACTTCAGGCAGGGTAGCCAGGCCCTGGCGCAGTAACTCCTCGGCGATCAGCCAGTCCATCCGGTCATTCAGGTCTACACCCTCGGCTCCCCGGGTCAGAAACGGCGCAATCACCGTACCGGCAATAGTCCCGCCTTCCAAAACGACGCGACTCCAGGCGATCTCGAGGCTGGCATTCTGCACATAGACCTCGGGCAGCGCCTGGTATTGCTGACTATGCCAGGGGATGCCGACAGGATGCAGGAGCAGGGGCGCCATGCGGTCACCGTGGATGACCCACATTTTACCGGGATGTTGCCTGACCTTTTCCACGGCGCGGATCGAGTCAATGCCAGGGGTGGCGAGAAATTGCGCCCAGCAACGGCGGATCGTCTCGGGCTGGCGGAAGGGACTGGTAGGCCGCAGGATGCTGAAACAGGCGAACGGGCGGCCCTCATCATGCAGGCGGGCAAGCGTATAGCGCACCCACTCGATATCGGGCGACAGGTCACCGGCATACTCGGCAGGACGCAGGAACGGCACCTCGGCCCCGTAGTGGCGTGCGATCGCAGCAGTGTATTCGTCATCTGTGGAGACGACAACAGCACTGAAGATACCACTAGCGCGGGCGGCAGCGATGGTATAGGCAATCAGCGGGTGGGCGCCAAGGAGCCGGATATTTTTCCCCGGTACGCGCTTTGAGCCCCTACGGGCGGGGATCAAGCCTATCAGGTCGCGTGTTTCCATCATACTCGCAGGCGCCAGATACATCAACCGTCCATGCGGCTCCACCGCGCACGAACAAGATGAACATAGATTCTTCTTGGGAGGGCGCAGCCCTCCCAAACCCTCCCACCGGGAGGGGGGATGGGGAAACCCGGTTTCCCCATCCCCCTGCTTTAGCAGCCTATTTTCACGTTAGCTTGCATCTCCAGGGCAAGCTCTCCCGTGGACGCGGGCCATTATACTATAAATTTTGGTGAGAGAGAGTCACCCGATCTGGCACCCTGAGCGGGCCGGAGTCTGTTCTGAGCGTAGCGAAGGGCAACGCAGGGGTCGTGTCAAGTGTTCCGGGAACCCTCTCGCACCCTTCGATACACGCTGCGTGCCACCCCGGCCCGCCGCTTTCGTGCCCGGCGCTCAGGCCAGGACGCGACAGGCTCGCGAGCCGCCGGGACGAAGGGGCGGGCGCTCGCTCCCGGTAGCGGCGGCCAGGCCCTGGCCCATCGACCGGTGACCTACACCTGGGTCGGGTCAATGTTGATATAAACGTCCTTGAGTTCGCTGTAGACGTCCAGGGCCTCGGTGCCAGGCTCACGGGTGCCATTGCCCGACTGGCGCAGGCCGCCGAAGGGCATATGAGGCTCGCTCCCATACGTGCCTGCGTTCACTACAACCACGCCGGCCTGCACCTGTTCGCAAAAGCGTACTGCGCGGTGGATGCTACGGGTATGAATGGCTGCAGTCAGTCCATAGGGCGAACGATTAGCCAGTGCCAGCGCTGCCTGAAAGTCTGGAACGCGGTAGAGAATGGTTATCGGCCCGAAGAGTTCCTGGCAAGAAATTGCGGCGTCGGGGTCAACCCCTTCCAGAAGGGTTGGCGCCATATAGAACCCGTCGCAGTGCTCTGGATCATCGAGACGCACCCCGCCGGTGAGCACCGTGGCGCCTGCGGCGCGTGCGGCGGCCACGGCCTGAAGCATGCTCTGCAACTGGCTTTCGTTGATCACCGGCCCAAAGTCATCGTCATCACCGGGGCCAACCTTCAACTGCCTGATGCGCTCGATCAGCATGGCTCGAAACCGCTCATAGACGGCATCGAAAACAATGATCCGGCTGGCGGCGGCGCAACGCTGCCCGGCATTGGAGAAAGCCGAGAGCAGCGCCCACGTTGCCGCCCGCTCCAGATCGGCGTCATCGCAGACCACCAGGGCATTCTTGCCGCCGAGTTCCAGGCTTACCCGGCAGAAGCGTTCACCGGCCACGCGCTGAATGATCCGCCCGACTTCGGTGGAGCCGGTGAAGCTGATCACCCCCACGTCGGGATGGGCCACCAGCGGCGCGCCCGCCTCCTCGCCGTAGCCCTGAATGATGTTAAGCACGCCCGCCGGCAGCCCGCACTCCTGAGCGATCTGACCCACAATCCATGCGGTGCCAGGGGTGTCCTCGGCATTCTTGAGCACGGCGGCGTTGCCACAGATCAGCGCCGGGAAGATCTTCCAGGCCACGTTGGCGATCGGCGTATTGGCGGCGATGATCAGCCCGGCCACGCCGATCGGCATGCGCACCGTCATAGCATACTTGTTCGGCGTGCCGCTCGTCGTGGTGCGGCCATAGAGTCGCTGACCCTCGCTGGCATAGAACAGCCCACACTGGATCGCGCCGCTCACTTCGCCTAGCGCCTCTTTGAGGGCCTTCCCGGTTTCGGCAGCGACGATCTGCGCGATCTCCTCGCGGCGCTGCTCCATGCGCACCACCATACGATGCAACAGCAGGCCGCGCTGCACGGCGGGGGTGCTGGCCCAGGCGGGCTGGGCCGCCCGTGCGGCGGCCACGGCCGCCGCCACGTCGGCGGCCCGCGAACGGGCCACCTCGCACAGCGGCTGCCCATCGGTGGGGCGCAACTTGGTGAAGCGCCCACCATCAACGGCCGGCGTCTCGCGGCCGTTGATCCAGTTCGTGATCAACTCGGGAAGCATGCCGTTTACTCTGGTTCCATCACCAGGCAGTCCATCCGCCATCAATCACCAGGTTCGCGCCGGTCATATACGATGACGCATCGGAGGCCAGAAAGATGATTGCCCCATTATACTCATCTTCGCGAGCCATTCTGCCGAGCGGCACCCTGGGCAGATAGCCCGCCAGGAACTGCTCGTCCTGGTGGTTGAAGACGCCGGCGAAGGTAACAGTGTTGACGCGCACGCCCCGCGGCGCCCAGTAGGTCGCCAGGTAGCGGGTGAGATTGAGCAATGCCGACTTCGAGGCCGAATATGCGACGGGCTTATAGAACGGCGCCCCGCTGATCGCGCGATAGGCGTAGATGCGTTGATCGGGTGAAACCAGGCCGTAGATGGAACTGACATTGATGACCGAACCGCGTCCGGCCTGGGCCATACGCCCCCCGATCACCTGGCAGGTAAGGAAGACGCTCTTAACGTTGACCGCCATGACTTGATCCCAGGACTCTTCGGGATAGCTCTCGAACGGGCCATTCTCAGCCGCCGGGGCATCGGGCGGCGAATCGAGGGCGGCATTATTGATCAGAATGTGGGGCGTACCCAGTTGGGCCTCGATCTGTACCAAAGCTGCCTCGATGTCGGCCCGGCGCGTGAGGTCGGTCACCAGAGCGATGACCCGGCCAGGGAGCGCACCGAAGCGCTCGGCCAGCAAGGCATCGTCCCGGCGCCGGTCAAGGATCGCCACGTGCGCGCCACGGGCGGCCAGCGTCGCGGTAAACTGACGCCCTAGCTGCCCAAGACCGCCGGTGACGACAGCGACGCGCCCGGCGACACTGAAGAGCGGATCGGTGCTCATAGATGCTGCTCCTGGTGGGCCGCCACAAACAGATCACAGACCTCGCGAACGGCGCCATAGCCGCCTGGCGTGGTGGTGCGCAGACGCGCGAGGGACGACACGGCAGGATGGGCATCATGCACTACGATCGGCAACGCAACCGCCACCAGGCAATCGCGGTCATTCACATCATTGCCCACAAACGCGGCCTGTTCTAGCGACAGCCTGGCCTCGCCAAGCACAGCCTCCAGGGCGGCACGTTTATCGTGTACGCCCTGGAGGCAGCGAATCTTGAGCTTGCGACAGCGGGCCGACACCACCGGATTCTCTTCGGTCGAGATCACCACCGTTTGCACCCCGAGGCGTTCGAGGAGGCGCAGGCCGATCCCATCGCCACGCCAGCAGCGGACGTACTCAGCGCCATCTTCGGCCACCAGCACCGTATTATCGGTGAAGACGCCATCAAAGTCGAAGGCGACCAGACGGATCCGGCGCATCAGGATGGCAAGCTCAGCGTCCATCACCGGCGGACCTCTTCAAGGATCTCAAAGCGCACCGGCTCGTCGGCGGCCAGCGGCTGTTTCAGGGCGCGGCCCAGCACCCGATCAATCTCAAAGGGTGGCAGACCCTCGGCGGGGGACTTAAAGGCCACGTCCCTGGCGGTGAGCACGTGGCCGGCGGGCAGGTCACGGACGGCGACGATCATCTTCCCCATTTTGCGGATCGGCCCGGCCTCTGCGGGCAGGACTCGCTTGATCCCATCGCCGAGCGCAATCCGGGTTCGGCGCAGGTCGCGGATCATCTTAGACATGCCGATCGGCTCCAGTGAAAGGGCATGGTCGGTACCCTTCCAGGTATGGTTGAGCGTGAGATGCTTCTCGATGATGCGGGCGCCTAGCACATAGGCCGCCACCGACATCGCGATGCCGTTATAGTGGTCGGATAGCCCGATCACCGTCTCGGGGAAGCGCTCGCGGAGGGTAGTGATGACGCGCAGGTTCATCTCCTCGGGCTGGGTGGGGTAGGTGGCGGTGCAGTGGAGGAAAGCCAGTTGGGGGTTAATCGGCGCCACGGCATCGTAGGCTCGCTGGATATCCTCCATAAGCGCGCCGCCGGTGCTGACAATCATCGGCTTGCCGATCCGGGCCACGTGCTGTAGCAGCGGGATGTTCTTCAAGTCTGCCGAGGCGATTTTATAGCATGGCATCTCCAGTTCGGCGAGGAAATTGGCGCTGGGGACATCGAAGGCGGTCGCAAAGAAGGTAATGCCCAGATCACGGGCATAGCGCTGGAGTTCGACATACTCATCCCGTCCGAACTCGAGAAACTCGCGATGTTCGCCATAGGTAGCGCCGAAGCTATGCTCGTTCTCGTAGGGCTTGTTGAACATCGCCGCGGTGAAGAGCGAGCGATTGTCGCGCTTCTGCAGTTTCACCGCATCGGCGCCGCAGTCGCGGGCGGCGCGGAACAGGGCCTTGCACTTCTCGACATCGCCCTGGTGGTTGTGGCCGATTTCGGCGATCACATAGCAGTCGCTGGCGTCGGAGATGGTCGTTGTTCCGATCGTAAACGTACGACGAGAGAAAGGTTTGGAGATCAAGAGTTCCTCCTTGCGAAGATATAGTTTGCTACACAATTGCTACCAATATGATGGTGTCGTGAAGCTAGGTAGAAACCAAAGCCATCGAGCATTTGCACGAGTTCAGGAGTCTGTGGTGCTTGCTCGTCCACCTCGATGAGCAGTGAGCGCAGGGTTGATCCACAAAGAACACGTACTGCACCCTGAATCACGGCAATTTCAGATCCGTCGACGTCGATCTTTATTAGGTTTGGCGCAGGTAGCCCGAGCTGATTGATCAAATCGTCTATACGAAAGCTCAGTATATATTGCGATTGCGTCTGAATGTTGCTTGTCAAGCGTATATTGACATCTGGCATGACATGGGAGGCAGCTCCAGGAACGATGCTGGAATAATGAAATATGCGCAATCCAGTATAGTCGGAGAGCGCAAGAGGCAAGGGAATAATTCTCTGATGGCAATTGTTGAGAAAAATATTCTGTACAAGTGCAGCATAGGTTGTAGATCCTGGCTCGAAGGCAAAGATTCGAGCCAGGCCGCCAGTTACCACATCGGCAATAAAGGAGTAGGCCCCCACATTCGCCCCGACGTCATAGAAGATATCACCTGTACGAATGTAGGTCTCGATCCAATTCACCGTCTCAGGCTCTTTTTTGCAGGCATTTAGTCGTTCGACTTGCGTCAGCGTAGAAACATCCATCAGGATACGAGTTCCCTGGTAATCAAGGTTACCAGTTCGCACGATACCCTCCTTCAAACTGGCGGCCACTCGCAACGGAAGTAACCCGGTTATGTGGCGCGTGATTAACGAAAGACCCTCAAGCGCAACCTTACGTATCTTGCTTAGCTGGTAGCGCCTGGAGGGACTCAGATGGCGTCTCAGTTCTCGTTCCAGTCTATGCATCATACATTTTCCTATAGGTGCCGTTAGCTTCTGTCTCCTCTGCGCAACTGCATCGTCACGTTTTGGAGAACCAGTGTGAGGTCTGAGCGTTGCACAATCAGGCTTTCGCCCCAGCGCCTTCCGATAGTTCGAAGTAATAGCTTTGCGCTCGTAAAAGCGAGCACTGCTTCCGCGACAACCGTTGCCACTGCAGCCCCATTGACGCCCAGGTGCGGGATCATCACAAGGTCGAGAACGATATTCGTGACTGTGGCCGCCACCAGGCACCAGAAGAGCATTCCAGGTTGACCAACGGCAGCAAAGTAGGACGATGCCCCGAGATGAATCGTGCGGAAAAGCACGCCCGGCAAGAGTAGCACGAACACCGTCGCTGAGGCACGAAAAGCCTCCCCATAAGCAAGGGGAATAAGCGGTGGTATCAAAAGAGCTACAGCGATAATCAGGATCAGGATGACTACGATCTGAAGTCGCATTGAAATAAGAATATATGCCCCCTTGTCCGTCACCTCATGCCCCGCAACCTTGCCTGTTATAGGCCATACCAGTGCACGTGGTACGTCAATAATCAGTTCATAAATGCCAACAGCGACAGCATAAAGACCAACTGCCTGGAGGTTAAGCAGCATTGCGAGCAAAAATGTTTCACCTCGTTTCAAAACATTAGCAACGATCGAAATCGCATACTGTTGGCTGCCAATCCGTAGCATGTCTCTCAGGGTTGTCCACGAGAAACGCAGTGTTTCATGGCGTGCCAGACGTATTATCCAGAACCCAGCCATACCAAGAGTGAAAAACTGCACAGCTACGTTAGCAAGTAGCGCCCCAGTGACACCCAACTGCATCCAAACGATTAACACTACTGCTAGGCAGAGACCGATACACTGCCCAAGAATATTCCAGACAATGTATGTGCGATTGTGACCATCGATGACGAGGAGAACACTAAGCAGGGAGGAAACGAGAAATCCCGGCATCAACAGGATCATGAACCCAAGCCACAGTGGTTTGAACTCTGATACCTGTAACTCACCAAGGAGAAGAACAGTGAAGGGGTCATGGAAGACCAGTAGTAGCAGGGTTACTAGTATTACCACCACAAACCAGAACATTAAAGCTGCAACCAGTAGTTGGACAATGCTATTACGTTCCTGTTTGTACAGGTAGAGTGCCGCTGTCGGTAAGCCAAAGTTGCATACGACAGAGAGCAGAGTTGCCGCAGTAACAATGACCGTCAGTAACCCTTTGCCTTCCGGTCCAAGGAAGCGCGTAACCAGAATACCTACCAGGAAGCTACTCGTGAGCAATACCCATCGAACGAAGAGGAGCGCAGAGAACTGCTTTAGGAGTTGCACCAATCGTCTCCTTGACACGGCAACCCGAAGCTGGCGAACCAGTACTTGAACTTGGGCCGTTGACGGTAGAGTCTGGGGAGGGTGTCGTCCTATAGGCGCGAACGCAACAGGCGAGGGTTTCCTGAAGCGGCAACATGGGAGCGTACGCCCTCAGATATTGTCCCAGAAAGCCCGTCGAACGCTGTACCCCCTGGGCCGTGTGCCCTCTGGTAAGCCGTCTGTGGCTTCACAGAGCCACACGCTTACGTTCGCGCTTATAGGGTATCGTCCCCCTGCAGATACGGGCCTCCAACCCGCGCATCCAGCGTCCGTGCCTAGCGCCCGCCCGCGGGGAGGATGCGGGAGGCCGTAGCTCCATAAATGCAAACGTAACAGGCGAGCGCTTCCTGAAGCGGCAACATGGTAATGCACACTCCCGGGATGGGTCCCATTGTATCCCCTGAGCCTTATCGCGCTCTGGCAAGCCATCTGAGGCTTCACAGAGCCACATGCTTATTACGCGACCACCACGATGAACTCACCACCTCGACGCAGCACATAGTCCTCAACGTCTTCGGACATGACCCCTATGTAGCCCAAAGGGTAGTGCGAACTGGCCAGAGTTCGGCTAGGATGTCGGTAGGCAGGGCAGCCCGGCCACGGCAATAGCACATTCGATCAGGCAGCAAGTGAAGAACTGCGAAAGGTAATCGGCCCGTGGCCAGCGACACTCTAGCGTCTTCTCCCCAATGCAGAGTAGAGCGCCGTTGGTGCCATCAGGGGCTTCTCCGCAACTGTGTCAGCAACTCTTTCACCGCCTGTCGTCGAACGGCTCACCCGGCGTCGGGCTGCCCGGCGCGCGTCAGGAAGTATAGGCGCGTGAAAGAAATGCGTTGGCGCTGCCTCAACTCGATCGAGCGCACCAGCAGTCCCCGGTCCAGCCCCCCCTGAACTGGCTGCTCGTTCACAAAGTGGAGATGCACCGTGTGTAGCCCGGGCGCGAGCGTCACGTTGACCTCGACCGCTGTCCAGCCCTGGTCGTCGCTAATGTACCCTTGCTGGAGCAGGCGCCCGTCCAGCCCCAGCAAATACTCTGCTGGCGGAGGCCCGTGGTGACGCAGGTCGGCTCGCAGGCTGTAGGCGCCTTCCGTGGGGACCTCGAAAATCGCCACCGCCTCGCCGTTGCGCCAGAGTAGCCCCTCGCTGTCGAGTGGCTGGTTGCCGGTGAGGGCAAAGGCTTCGTCGAGGCGCGTCCCCGAGTCGGCGCCAAGATCGGAGAAGGCCGTGATGAGGAGCAGTTCAGCTCCGTTCACTCGACCGTGTTGGCCAACGGCCTGTGGGGCAGCATCAGGGGCCAGTTGGCACAGGCGCTCGACATAGGTCCGGGTTTTCGGGTCGCCAGTGATGACCGCGCTGATCACCTGGCGGAAGCGATCAGCACGGCCGAGGCCGTAGCCAGACAGTTCGGCGCGCGCGTACCATGTGAGTGCATCGGTATGATTGCCTTGCTGAAAGCTGGCTCGGGCAAGGTCGGCGAAGTTGGCGGGCGCAAAGCCGGCCTTGCCCCACAGCGCCAGGGCATCGGCAGACTGCCCGGCCGACTCGTAGGCGAGGGCCAGGGCGTAGAGGGTGAGCAAGCTGTCGGGCTGAAGCTGTAAGGCGCGATTGAGGGCATTGATCGCGGCGGTATGGTGGCCCGCAAGGATGTGGGCCTCGGCCAGGCGGCGTAGGGCCAGAGGATTGCCAGGGGCGATACCGCTGGCCCGTTTGAGGGCCAGCGTGGCCTGAGCGAGCAGTTCGGGCCGGTTGGGGGCGGCATGGGCCCGGACAAGAGCGTATGAGCCGTAGCTCAGGTAGATCGCCGCCAGCAGCGGTCGCGCGAGTAACGCAGCGAGCAGAGTTGCTATCAGCACAATGATCAACCACCAGATCCTCGGCCGCCGTGTGCCGACGGTGTGGGGAGTCCTGGCAATGCTGCCGGGTGGATCTGGTGGGCAAGAACTCTCGACACTCATAATAGCTTTATGCTGCGTAGTTGATGAGCAGGCTCACTGCGGCAAGTCTGCGAGACGACGCTAAAATGCCAGACCATCATAGCAGAGACTCTCCCGGCGCTAGGCGAGGCGCATCAGGGCCGGATCTGCACGTAGGTGGCGCCAGCCTGCACGTTCACTACTACCGTCCGCTCATTGACCGGGCACTCCACCGGCCCGCCATCGCGGTTCGCGCAGCGGACGGGGCCGTCGGCCGGTAAGGGGATATGCACGACCTGCGGCTGGTCGCTCCACAGAACGACGACGTGGGCGTCACTACGCCGCAGCACATAGCCTTCGACACT
>DAOTYR010000240.1:0-17442 GCA_034434655.1 Chloroflexaceae bacterium | reverse complement strand
ACCAGTCGCAGCAGATAGCTCCAGAGTTCCTGGAAGAACATCAGGGCGCGGCTAAAGAACTCGGGATCGAACACGGCGATGGCGCCCATACCCACGGCGAGGGCCAGCAGCGCGGCAATCAGCGCGATGATCCAGCGCGGCAGGCTGCGTGGCGCGGGCGGGCCTCCCAGAGAGGGGAGGGGTTCGGTCGCCTCAAGGGCGAACTTGCTGCCGAACGCATCGATCACGGGAGTGGGATCGACCCCCAGGTGCTGGGCATAGCGCCGGATCATGTCGAGGGCGGCCGGGCCGCGCGGCAGAAGGGTGAACTTCTCGTCTTCGATCGCCTGCAAATAGGACATGCGGATGTGCAGTTCGTTCTCGAGCTGCACCAGGGTCAGGTGACGGCGTGTGCGCTCGGCGCGCAGCCGCGGGCCGAAGCGCTCCGCCTCTTCCTGGGTGAGGATCGCCGAAGCCGGCGGCTGATCCCTGGCAGGGGACGGCGCGCGCAGCAGGGCCATCTCTTCGGCCTCGGACATAAACACTGTCTCGTCGTGATCGTTGCGCGCATGGCGACGCTTGCTATTCGACCGGGGTTCCGGCGTAGCGACGGGGCGGGCGGAGGGGGCCGGTAGGGGCGATCTGGCTTCTGGCGCAGCGATGGGACCAGGGGCGGGCGCCGACGTTGCCGCCGGCGCGGCAGGCGGGCTGGCGCCGACCGCGGACGCCACAGGGGTAGTTGCCAGCGCAGCGGCGGTCGTTTCGCTGAGACGGGCGCGAATGCGGGCCAGCAGTTCGGCTGAGCGGTAGGGCCTGGCGATGAAATCGGCGGCGCCGGCCTCGAAGGCGCGAACCACGTCTTCTTCGAGCGCGGCCCCGCTGAGCACCACGACCGGGCGTTCGGAGGCCAGGCGCTCGAGCAACTCCCAGCCGCGCCCGTCGCCAGCGCGCACGTCCAGGATCACCAGATCGGGACGCTGTTCGGCAAACAGTCGCTCACCGTGAACCACATCGCTACTACGGGCCACCTGGAAGCCCGCGGCCTCGAGTTGCGCCGACAGGCGCGCCAGGAGGCTCACATCATCGTCTATAATCAAAAGAGAAGCCACACGGGTGCTCCTACGCGGGTGCGACATAAGCGTCACATCCGCCCGGGCGCTGATGAAGCGGCGCGCCAGGGCGACAACGGTCGCTTTGGGGCGCTATTATAGCACGGCATATGCAGACCCTGTACGATGTGATTGTGGTTGGCGCGGGGCACGCCGGTTGCGAGGCGGCCCACGCCGCGGCGCGCATGGGCCGGCGCACCCTGCTGTTGACGATTGACCTGGACAAACTGGCCCACATGTCCTGCAACCCCAGCATTGGCGGGCCGGCCAAGGGCCATCTGGTGCGCGAGATTGACGCCCTCGGGGGGCTGATTGCGCGCGTGACCGACCGCACCGCCATTCAATTGCGGGTGCTGAACGAGAGCAAGGGTCCGGCCGTGCAATCGCTGCGGGCGCAGTGCGACAAGCGCCTGTATGCCCAGGTGATGAAGGAGACCCTGGAGCGGGTGCCGAACCTGGATCTTCGGCAGGCGATGGTGGAGCGGATCGTTCCGCTCCGTGGCCGGCCCCGGCACGAGGCAGCGGCGTTGCCGCTGGAGGCGGCCTTTGCGGTGGTCACCCACACCGGCTGGATCTACGGCGCCAGGGCGCTGGTGTTGACCACGGGAACGTTTCTGCGGGGCCGGGCGATCACCGGGCAGGCGGCCTGGGGCGCCGGGCGCGCCGGCGAGGCTCCGGCGGTCGCCCTCGGCGAAGACCTGGCGGCGCTGGGGTTTCCCCTGGTGCGCCTGAAGACGGGCACGCCGCCGCGGGTGCATGCCGGCAGCATTGATTTTGGCCTTGCCGAGGTGCAACACGGCAGCCCTGTGCCGATCTCCTTCGGCCACTACTACCCCGGGATCGAGGATCCGCCGGCGCCCGCCTACAGCGGCCCCCCCGCGGCGATCTATCCCCACGCCACGCTCACCGGCTGGCGCGCGCAACTGCCATGCTATCTGGTGCACACCACGCCCGCCTTTCACGAACTGATCCGCGCCAACCTCGACCGGGCGCCGCTCTTTTCGGGCGTCATCGAGGGGGTAGGGCCGCGCTACTGCCCCAGCATCGAGGACAAGATCGTGCGCTTCGCCGACAAGGAGCGCCACGGGCTGTTTCTGGAGCCGGAGGGCTGGCACACCTACGAGGTGTACGTGCAGGGCTGCAACACCTCGCTGCCCGAAGATGTGCAGTGGGCCATGCTCCGCTCCATTCCGGCGCTGCGGCGAGCCGAACTGATGCGTATCGGCTACGCCATCGAGTACGACGCGGTGGCGACCGGCGAGATAGGCGCCGATCTGCAGGCGCGGCGCATGCCGGGGCTGTTCCTGGCCGGGCAGATCAACGGCACAACCGGCTATGAAGAGGCCGCGGCCCAGGGCTTGATGGCGGGCATCAACGCCGCGCGCCACGTCGCCGGCGCGCCCGCGGTGATCCTCCGGCGTGACCAGGCCTACATCGGCGTGCTGATTGACGACCTGGTAACCAAAGAGATCCGCGAGCCGTACCGCATGTTCACCTCCCGCGCCGAGCACCGCCTGCTGCTCCGCGGCGACAACGCCGACCTGCGTCTCACCCCGCTGGCGCGCGAACTGGGGCTGGTGGACGCCGCCCGCGCCGCGGCGGTGGAGCGCCGCCGCGAGGAAGCCCTGGCGCTGCGCGCGGCCCTGGAGGGGCGCAAACTCTACCCCTCGGCGACGCTCAACCAGGCGCTGGCCACGGTTGGGGTAGAGCGCCTCAGCCAGCCGGTGAGCGCCGCCGACCTGCTCGCCCGCCCGGCGGTGCGCTACGCCCAGGTGCGCGAGGCGCTGGATCTGCCCGAGGCGCCTGAACACGTGGTCGAACTGGTGGAGGTGGAGTGCAAGTACGGCGGCTACATCGAGCGCCAGCAGCGCGAAGTGGAACGGCTGCGGAAGATGGAGGGCCGGCGCATTCCGCCGGAGCTCGACTACGACGAACTGCCCGGCCTGCGGAACGAGGCGCGCCAGGTCTTCAAGCGCTTCCGCCCGGCGACGCTCGGGCAGGCAGCCCGTCTCGCCGGGATCAACCCCGCCGATGTGGCGATTGTGCTCTTCGCCCTGGAGCGCCGGGAACTGGCCCGCAGCGGGGGAAGGTGAAGAGGCGCGCATAAATCCCTCAGAGCGGGGTGTGGGGAAACCGGGTTTCCCCACACCTCGCCCGCGGGAGGCGGAATATTGCTTCAAAGGCCATAAGACGTATCGCGGCCAACGAATCTTTGCAAATCCCGCGCAAAGGGCGTGCAATTGTGGTATGCTACCAGTGATGCGTCAAACATCGTCTCGCCGCGCGACCGTTGACGTGAAAATAACCTCTCGGAGAGGGATGTGGGGAAACCTGGTTTCCCCATCCTCCCACCCGGTGGGAGGGTTTGGGAGGGCGTAGCCCTCCCAGGAAGGATGTTCATCCCGTCGGTGTGCGGCGGAGCCGCATGGACGGCCGAGACGAAGTCGCGTCGTAATCCTCAGATCGCACACAGGGTAACCAAAACACAATGAATCCCACAACCACCACAACCACCGCGCCCGCGACCGAGCGGCGCTATGCCATCAGCGAACACTACGTTGACGGGCCGCAGGGGCCGATGCGCTACTGGGCCTCCGAGCCGCGCCACGGGCTGCCCGTGGTGTTCATTCACGGCTACGGAGCGCTGATCGAGCACTGGCGGCCGATCATGCGCCCGGTGGCGCGCAGGCACAGCCTGTTCGCGCTCGATCTGTACGGTTTTGGCTACTCGGCCCGGCCCGCCGGCCCGCCGAGCCGGGAACGCTGGGCTGACCAGGTGGCTACCTTCCTCGATAAGGTGGTAGGCGGCCCGGCGGTGGTCGTCGGCCACTCGATGGGCGGGGTCGTCGCCAGCGAGGTGGCCCGACGCCACGGCGCGCTCACCCGCGCCCTGGTGCTGGTCAACAGTTCGGGTATGCAGCCCTACGAGCGCCCGCTGACCCCGACCGACCGGCTCCTGCTCAATGTCATCGGCGCGCCACTGGTCGGCGAGACCATGGCCGGCATTTTCGCCAATGAGTGGGGCGTGCGCCAGGGGTTGCTGGCCTCGTACCACCGCAAGGAGCGGGTCACCCCCGAACTGGTGCAGACCTTTGCCGGCCCGCTGCGCCGCTTCGGCGCGGGGTCGTACCTGGCCGCGACCCGCAATGCGACCAACCTGATCATCGAGATGCGCCCCGGCGAGTACACCGGCCCGGCACTGCTGATCTGGGGCGCCGAAGACCGCTCCATCCCCCCGTCGGATGCCGAGGCGATCAAGCGCCGCTTCCTGCCCCAGGCCGAGATCAGCGTGCTGTCCGACAGCGGTCACTGCCCCTTCGACGAGACCCCCGAAGCCTTCTGCGAGGCGCTGCTGCCCTGGTTGGAACGACTCTGAGGGCGCGCCTCAGGCGCGCCGGAGAGTCGCTCTCCAGCATCGCTGGCATTGTGCATACGGCTGCGCCGCACCCCCCATGGGATGCACCTACGGTTGTGCCTGGGAGGGCCTGACCCTCCCAGACCCTCCCCCTGGATGAGAGGCCGGGGAAACCCGGTTTCCCCAGACCCCTGCGTGAGGGCTGCGCCCTCCCAGACCCTCCCAGGGGCCGGGGCCCGGGTGCGCGGGCCTCCGGCCCGCATCCGCAAGGGGATAACAGGGTTCTCCGGGGAGGGCTTTGCCCTCCCAGACCCTCCCGCGGGCGGGGGTACGGGGAAACCCGGTTTCCCCATACCCCTGCTTGAGGGCCAGGCCCTCCCGCGGGTGGGGGGATGGGGCAACCCGGTTTCCCCATACCCCTGCCCCAGCAGCTTATTTTCACGTTAGCATCACTGCCCCAGATACAGGCAGGGCACATACACAACCGGCTGGCGCTCGAAGCGCAGGGCCACATCACTCACCAGCGGCGCGGGCAACGACAGCGCCAGACTGGTGGCGGTCGTTGTCACCGTCTCGGTCATTGTTACCGTACCCGTGTAGGTATCCCACCAGGTGACGCGGTAGGTCCCGGGGGCGAGATCGGGAATGCTGAGCGTGCCGCTGATGGGCGCGACAGGCACGGCGTCCAGAACATTGCGCCAGGTGTGATGGCGATTGCTGATCCAGAGGTGGCCGCGATAGGCCAGGCGATCAACCTGCCCCCACGCCCGCAGGTCGGGGTGCGAGGTAACCGCCCGCGCCTCGGCATAGCGCCCGTTGTTCAACGGAATGCCGTCCATGAAGTCGCGGTAGGCTTTGAAGTGCCCGTAGAGGTTGTACCGGCGGATGTGCTCGGCATCCCAGTACAACTCGTAGAGCCCACCGGCGTTGATCTGCCCCCAGATGAAATTGTGGAGCCAGATCCCGCGAGTATCGCCGCGCTGGTCGTGGTTCGCGTCCCCGCGATAGTCATCTGCGTCGCCCAGCGCCACCTCGCCACGGGTGACCGGTTTGCGCGGGCCGGATCGGGTTCGCCCACCGATCTGCCAGCTATAGGCGGCAGTGAGCAGGGCGGTGTCGTGGTTCAAAGGGGTGCGGTCAAACGATCCGTTCAGGTAAACCGGCTGACCGTCGGGCGCAAGCAGTTCCACCTCGTCAATCCATGCCGCGCCGCCAGTTCCGAACCCGTTCTGGAAATAGATGGCGAGGGTGTGGATGTTGTCATCAGTGATGATAAGGCGCGCACTGCGGGGCGCGGGGATGCCGTCAGCCAGGTAGCGGCTATCGAACGCGCGCCAGGGGTAGGTGCCGGCAGGCGCGCTGCACAAGAACTGCTGGCCGTTCGCGGCAGCCGGCACCACATTGGAGCGGCCATCTGGCCGGTCCGGATCGAGAATCCACAGCAGGCGCGGGCCGGCGAGATCGTTCGGCTGGCCGTAGCCGCAGGCGCCGCTGAAGTTCTCCGCGCGCATGCGATAGCGGATCACCCATTCGCCTGCTCCGCGAATGACCAGGGCGCGGGGCGTGCCCCCGGCGTTGTTGAACTGTTGCGTGCCGGGGATGCGCACAGAGGAACCCGCGCCGCCGAACACGTAGGCCGGGCGGCTCTCGAAAGCCAGGGGGGCATCGATCTGCTGCGCCCAGCCCGCGGCGAGCGCTCCACAACAGGCGTAGGCGTGGACATCGGCGTAATCCACCCCGCTATAGGCCGGATTGTCCCAGAACTCAGCAATGGGAAAGCTGTGCCAGGTCGAGGTGGTTACCAGATGGCGCGCGGGATTGTGGGCGCGCATAAAGCGCCCGAAGGCGTCCGCCTGCGCGTAGTGATTGCCATTATACGGATCACCTTCGTTGAGCAACTCCCAGGAATGCACCGCGCGCGAGTAGCCCCAGCGGGCGATCAGGTAGCGCCAGAAATACTCATGATAGCGCCGCACCGCCGTGTTCGGCGCGGCGTAGAAGCGATCGTTGTCCAGGTCGTAGTACGCGCCGACCAGACTGCCGTCGGGCGCGATATGATTGGCAATCCAGTCGTTCTTCTCCAGGACGACCGGGCGGATGGTCACCCCGGCTCGGGCGGCCTGCTCCAGCACATGGTCCCATTGCCAGGAGGGCGCCGGGTCGAAGTAGCGGTGGTAGGCGAAGCGGTTCTTCCACAGCACTTCGCTGCCGACGGCCGCGCGGCCGTTCCACTCCCGCACCGAGACCTCGTCCACGAAGACATCGCCGCCGGTGGTATTCTCCAGGATGAGGTAGAAGTTGTCGAGGAAGAAGTCGTTCGCGCCGGTGGTAAACGTGCCCGTCACCTCGGTCCAGCCCGTGGCGCCGGTGACGAACTCGACCAGGCGCGTCGTGTTTTCGGCGGTCGAGGCGGGATCGGCGCACGTCTCACCCAGCCATCCCCCGCGCCGGATAGTGAATCCGTAAGGGTAACGCGAGTTCCGCGGGCCGGTCACGCCAACCGCGCGCACCCGCGCGCGGACGAGGTAGGTGGTATTTGGCCTGACGGCAATGTTGTTCGAGAAGCCCTGAAACATGCAGGGGTTGCGCCGGTTGGCCACCGCGGGATCGGCGTAATCCCACAGCCGTAGCGAGAACTGATGATCGGCATAAGCATCGGCATAGCTCAGGCTCGTCGGGTTGAAGTAGCCGCCCTCGCCGGGCAGATGGTGCGAGTGCCAGGGGTTCCAGGGCGCCATGTAGATGCCGCTGCCGCTCATCCACAGGCGCAGGAAGTTGACCCGGTAGCGTTCAAAGCGCCGCATGTCGGCATCAACGTGATAGGTGAGGCGATCGCCGTCGAAGCCCGCGCCGTGCCCCGCAGCGATGAACGGCGAGCCGTCGGAATACTCGAAATAGCCCGGATCGCGCTCGCTGATGCGGATAAAGCCGTGGTTGTGGGGCGAAACTGGCGGGGTGACCGTGAACGCGCCGATGTCGCTGAAGGCAACGCCGGAGGCATCCTGGGCGCGCAGGCGATAGTGCCAGACCCCGATCCGTTGCGGCGCAAAGCGCACCTTCCAGACCGGCGCGCCGAGCGGATACAACCACTCCGAGCCGCGGGCGCAGTCGTTAGCCTCAGTGTCGCCGATGCACCGGCGCTGGTAATCCTGGTACAGAAAGCCCGGCTGGGTGATCACCGTCTTCCAGTTGTCGGGGGTGAACAGAGCGTCCACGCTGATGCCGACCGCGGCCGGCACGCCAGCAGGCGGCGCGGGATCAAAGGGATAGGCGAGATTACTAGCGACAGCGCTGTTGACATCAAAGGTCAATTCAAACTTGCCGTACTGCTCAACCTGCGCCGCGCCCGGCCGAACGTTGGCGATGACCAGCCCGGCCTGCGCCTGGCCGGTCCCAGTCGCAAGCAGCCAGGGCGCCGCCAGCGCCGCGACGCTCATGACGACAATAGTAAAGACTATGGTCAACCGATGCTTGCTCATACGAGTTTTGTGCAGGCGTGGGGAAACCCGGTTTCCCCGTCCCCCTGCGTGAGAGCCAGGCCCTCCCGCGGGCGGGGACGTGGGGAAACCCGGTTTCCCCACCCCCCTGCGCACGGGCGCAGCCCTCCCACACCCTCCCGCGGGCGGGGGTATGGGGGAACCTGGTTCCCCCATGTTCACGTTAGGAGGAGGAACCAGAGGGAGTATACCCTGCCGCTCACCACTTGAACGAGAAGAAATGACCACCGTGCCGCGCTGGTGTGATCCTCACCCTCCCGGACCCGCCCTGACAATGACTTTGCACACACCGCAAGATGCGGTACCATGTCAGCCAACGGACCTGTCAGGGACAGGACTTACACGGTGGAGGGGCGCGGGGAGGCGAAGCCTCCCCGCACACCTCTCTTCCCCGCCCGCGGCGGCCAGGCGGCCTGGCGCAACGCCCCCAACACTTCCGCTGCGGGTGGGGAACGAACAACGAGCGGTTCGTGGAGGGCCTGCGGCCCTCCATCCCTCCCCGCCGGAAGGCGACCGCGTACCTCCTGTCAGGGAAGGATGAGGTAGTGTGAACAACTCGCTCAGTTTTCTCACCGGGCTGGCCGTCGGGGCCGGGCTGACGTTCGCTGCCCGCGATCTCGCGCCGGCCCTGGCGCCCCATGCCCGCACGCTGACCAAGCGCGGGCTGAAACTGGCCGTGCTGGGCTTCGAGCGGGGCCGCGAGGCCCTGGCGCTCACCGCCGAGTCGCTCAGCGATCTGCTTGCCGAGGTCCAGGCCGAGTTGCAGGCGGAACGGGCCATGCCCGGGCCGGCGCCGGCGCATAACGGCAGCGACTTGCTGGCCGAACTGCTCGCCGACGAGCAGCCGGCCGATGTGACGCCTGAAGCCTAGTGGTGATCAACCATCCACAAGCGAACATCCGCAATCGCCCCGGGGGGTCGCTATGCTGCCAGTAGCCTTTGTCGCCCACCAGGCCGGCGAGCGGCTGCGCCTGCGCATTCCGGCGCGCAAAGGTGATGCCGCGTTCTTCGAGCGCGCCGAGCGTGATCTCGCCGCATGCCCTGGAGTGGCCTACGCCGAAGCCAACCCATTAACCGCCAGCATCCTGCTGCACTTCCACGGCGACCTGGACGAACTGGCCAGCGCGGCCAGCGCCGGCCAGCTCTTCACCCTTGAACCGCCCCGGATGCCGGAGTATTCGGTGCTCGATGTGGTGGCCGATCGTGTTGATCGCATCGAACACTTTATCCAGCTCCGCTCGCAGGGGGCGCTGGATCTGGAGACGATCCTGTTCCTGGGGCTGGTTGGCGCCGGGGTGGTGCAACTGGCCCGCGGCCAGGCCCTCGGCCCGGCCAGCACCTTGCTCGCCAATGCCGCCACCATCCTGGCCGTGCATCGCCATCGCCGCGATCGCGGGCGATGAGATGGGGCAACGACGTTTCCCCATCCCCCCGCCCGCCGGGAGGGTTTGGGAGATTATCGCCCTGCCATTCGTATGCGGCGCAGCCGTGTGAGCTTCTATGAGCGTAGCACCATCCCACCGGGCAGGCGACTGCGGCATGGCCGAGTTGAGCGCCCTGCTCGAAGAGGTCTTCGCGGGCGGGGGAACCGCGCGCACCCTGCTGGTGGCCCTGACCAGCCTGCCCTGCCGCACCATTCCAGGCCATGTCTTCCGCGCCGCCCTTGACCAGTACGGCCTGCGTTCCACGTTCGACACCATTCTCCAGGACCGCGAGGTGATCGAGGCCCTGGATGCGGTGCATCTGCCTGCCAGCGGCGAAACGCGCGCAGTGACCCTGCGCCTGATCCGGCCGCTGACGCTGCACCAGCGCATCGGCGTGGGGCGCATGCGCCTGCACGTCAACCGCGAGTTGCTGCTGTTGATTGACGACCGCGATGAGGTGACCCTGCGCCGGGGCGACATCCGCATGTCCTGGATGCGGATGAACGAGGAGGTGCTGGTGCGGCTGCGGCGGGCGCGCGATCGCTCCGGGGCGCCGGTGGATATGCTGGCCGTTTCGGCCGGCCACGTCATCAGCCAGACCTATCCGCTGGACGTGATCACCCTGCCGCCGCGTGTTCCGCGCGAGCGCGTGACGGTGGAAGCGCCGCCGCCCCCGCCGCCCCGGCTTGCGCCACCGGCGCCGGTCATGGCCTCCGCGGCGGCCCCGGCGGCAGTGCTGCCCGCTCCAGCGGTCAGCGCACCGCCAGCGGCGGTCATCAGCGTGGTCCATCGCTCGCCGGGACGGCTGCGCCTGCGTATCGCCCAGCTCTACCGCAACGAGGTCGAGAAGGCGCGCCTCGAACGCGCCCTCCGGGGCCGCGCCGGGATCGTCAGCGTGGTTGCCAGCAGCCTGACGGGGACGCTGCTGCTGCGCTTCGCCGCGCCCCTCACGCACCAGGAGGTCGAGCGTACCGTCGAGCGCATCCTCAGCGGTGAAGACGCCGGCGAGGGCGGACGCCGCCAGCAGGCGCATCACCCCTGGCACATCTTCGACATCGAGCAAACCGCTGCCTTGCTCGGCACCTCGCCGGACCGCGGCCTGAGCGAGGCGGGCGCCCTCGAACGGCTGAGCCAGTACGGCCCCAACCTCCTGCCCCAGGCCGTCAGCCGCTCACCTTTGCAGATCATGCTGGAACAGTTCGCCAGCCTGCCCGTGGCCCTGCTCGGCGTCTCGGCAGTGGTGTCGATCGTGACGGGCGGCCTGGTGGACGGGGTGGTGATCCTGGGCGTGGTGGCCCTGAACGCGGGGATCGGCTTCACCACCGAATACTGGGCCGAGCAGACCATCGCCGGGCTGAACCGCGGCCTGGAACCGCACGCCGTGGTGGTGCGCGATGACCAGGAACGCGAGGTGGCCGGCGAAACGCTCGTGCCGGGCGACTTGATCATCCTCCGCCGGGGGATGGCCGTGCCCGCCGACGCGCGCCTGATCCTCGCCGATCACCTCAGCGTGGACGAATCGGCGCTGACCGGCGAAAGCGTGCCGGTCAACAAGATGGTCGCGCCGCTCGATGAGCGCAACGTGCCCCTGGGAAGCCGCACCAATATGGTCTACCGCGGCACGGTGGTCACCGGCGGCAGCGGCAGGGCCCTGGTAGTGGCGACGGGGGTCGCCACCGAGATCGGCGAGATCCAGCGGCTGCTGGGCGAGACCGAGCAGCCCGAAACGCCCCTGCAGCGTCAGCTTCGCACCCTGAGCGGGCAACTGGTTGCCGGGTCGCTGGCGTTGTGCGGGGTCGTGTTTGGCATCGGCCTGGTGCGGAACCAGGGCTTCCTGCAGATGTTCAAAACCGCGATCGCCCTGGCCGTGGCCGCCGTGCCCGAAGGCTTGCCTACCGTCGCCACCACCACCCTGGCCATCGGCCTGCGCCGCCTCGAACAGCAGGGCGTGCTCGTGCGACGCCTGGTGGCCGTGGAGACCCTGGGGGCGGTGGAGTTCCTCTGCCTGGATAAGACCGGCACCATCACCCGCAACGAGATGACCCTGGTGATGGTCGTGACAGGCGAGCGGCGCTACGACCACGGCGCGGGCGGCTTCAGCATCGAGGGCCAGGCCCTGCCTCCCGGCGGCAGCCCCGATCTCGAAGCCCTGCTGCGCCTGACGGCGCTCTGCAGCGAGGTGCGCCTGGAGCCTGCCGCGGACGGCCCGCGGCTCCTGGGCACGCCGACTGAGACCGCGCTGGTGCGCGCGGCGCTGGAACAGGGAATCGATGTGGAGGCCCTCCGGGCGCGCTATCCACTGCTGCGGACGCGCCTGCGCAGCGAGGGGCGCGGGTTCATGGATACGCTTCACCAGGACGGCAACGGCTACCTGCTGGCCGTCAAAGGCAGCCCCGACCAGGTGTTGAGCCTCTGCGACCGGCTGAGCGAGGCCGGGACGGTGCGCCCGCTGACCGAGGAGGACCGTGAGCGCATCCTGGTGGACAACGAGCGCATGGCCGGCCAGGCCCTGCGCGTGCTCGGCGTGGCCTACCTGCCCGATGATGGGAGGCCGGAAGAACGCCGCGACCTGATCTGGGTCGGCCTGGCCGGCATCGCCGACCCGCCGCGACCGGAGATCCCCGCCCTGGTCGAACAACTGCGCGCGGCGGGGGTGCGCACGATCATGATTACCGGCGATCAGAGCGCCACTGCCACGGCGATCGCCCGGCAGATCGGCCTGGGCCACAAAGGGCACCTGGAAAGCCTCGACGCCGCGCAACTCGAAACCCTGCCCGCCGACGTGCTGCGCAGCCTGGCCGAACGGGTGGACATCTTCTCGCGGGTCAGCCCGGCGCACAAACTCTACATCGTGCAGGCCCTGCAACGGGCCGGGCACGTGGTGGCCATGACCGGCGACGGGATCAACGACGGCCCGGCCTTGCGCGCCGCCGATATCGGCATCGCCATGGGCGTCAGCGGCAGCGAAGTGGCCCAGGAGGTCGCCGATATGATCGTGCGCGACGACAACCTGGCGACCATCGTCGGGGCCATCGAGCAGGGACGCACGATCTCCAGCGACATCAAGAAAGCCGTCCACTTCATTCTCGCCAGCAATACCAGCGAAATCGCGATCACGCTGCTGGCCACCGCCGTCGGCACCGGCGAGCCGCTCTCGCCCCTGCAGTTGCTCTGGATCAATCTGGTCACCGACGTCTTCCCCGAACTGGCCCTGGGGCTGGAACCGCCGGAGTGCGACGTGCTGCGCCAGCCCCCGCGCGACCCGCACGCCGCCATGTTTAACCGCCGCGACGTGCGGCGGATCGGGATGGAGAGCGCTATGCTCACCGGCGTCGCCCTCGGCGCCTACGGCTGGGGCCTGGCGCGCTACGGCATGGGGCCGCGCACCAGCACCCTGACCTTCACCACCCTCACCACCTCGCAGTTGCTCTACGCCATCAGTTGTCGCTCCGAGAAACGCTGGCTGTTCGACCGCAAGCCTTCAGCGGCGAACCCCTATATGACCTTCGCCGTTGGCGCCGGACTGGGGCTTCAGGGCGCCGCGACGCTCCTGCCCGGCCTGCGCCAGGTGCTGGGAACCACGCCCCTCGGCCCATCCGACTGGCTGCTGGTGCTGGCGCTAGCTACCGGGCCGTACCTCGCCAGCGAATTGCTGAAGGCCATTGAGCGCCCGTGCAGGGTAGACAGGAGAGATGCAGACAGCCATGGCCAGTGAGTATGTGTTTACATCCGAGTCCGTCACGGCGGGGCATCCCGACAAGCTGTGCGACCAGATCAGCGACGCCCTGGTCGGCCATATCCTCTGGCAAGATCCCCCCGCGCGGGTCGTAGCCGAGTGCGCCGTCTCCACCGGCATCCTGTTCGTGTCGCTGAAGGCGGCGACAACCGCCAGCATTGACATCCCCCGCCTTGCCCGCGAGGTGATTCTGGAGGCCGGGTACGACCGCGGCAGCTTCAATGGCCGCACCTGCACGGTGATGACCAACCAGCTTGAAGAGCCGGAAGCCGCGCGCTCGGGCGCGCGCGACCGCGAGAGCGCCCTGTCGGAACTGGTCGCCCAGGAGAACGTCACCCTCTTCGGCTTCGCCTGCACCCAGACGCCAGTGCTGTTGCCGCTGCCGATCTGGCTGGCCAATCGCCTGGCGCAGCGGCTCGACCTCGTCTGCCGCGAGCACCGCGACGAACTCGCACCCGACGGGAAGGTGCAGGTGGGCATTGTCTACCGCGACCATCAGCCTTCGCGCATCCACAGCCTGACCCTGGTGGCCAGCCAGCGCCAGGCCGATCTGCCCCTGGCGCGGCTGCGCCAGACGATCATCGAGGAGGTGGTGAAACCGGCGTTTGAACACGAGACGCTGGTCCCTGACGCAGAGACGCGCTTGCAGATCAACCCCGAAGGTCCGGTGGTGGAAGGTGGGCCGGCGCTGCACGCGGGGTTGACCGGGCGCAAAACCGGCGCCGACACCTACGGAGGCTACGCCCGCCAGAGCAGCGCGGCGCTGAGCGGCAAGGACCCGACCCGCATTGACCGCACCGGCGCTTATGCCGCCCGCCACGCGGCGAAAAACGTGGTGGCGGCGGGGCTGGCCTCGCGCTGCGAGGTGCAACTCAGCTACTCGATCGGGTTCCGCGACCCGGTGAGCGTGCGGGTGGAGACCTTCGGCACCGGGGCGCTCAGCGACGATGAGCTGTCGGAGCGGGTGGCGCGGGCCTTCGATTTCAGCGTGGGCGGGATCATCCGCCGCTTCGATCTGGCCGGGCTGGCGGCCCGTTCCCGGGGCCGGCTCTACCAGCGTCTGGCCGCCCATGGCCACTTCGGACGGCCCGAGCTGGCGTTGCCGTGGGAGGCCACCGATGGGGTAGAGACGCTGCTGGAGACGGTTACATACCGGTGAGGGATGGGGAAACCTGGTTTCCCCAGACCCCTGCGCGCGGGGCGCGCCCTCACCTTCCCAGGGGCGGGGGCGTGGGGAAACCCGGTTTCCCCACACCCCTGCGTGAGGGCCCGGCCCTCCCGCGGGCGGGGGCGTGGGGGAACCTGGTTCCCCCCTCTCCGAGGGCTGCGCCCTCCCAAACCCTCCCGCGGGCGGGGGCATGGGGAAATCGGGTTTCCCCATGCCCCTGCGTGAGGGCCGGGCCCTCCCGCGGGCGGGGGCGTGGGGGAACCTGGTTCCCCCATGGTCACCTCAGGACGCCCCGGCGCAGGCCTAACAGGAGGACAGGCCCGATGACTGCTTCGAGCTACCTGACCATCGATCCCGCAACCTTCGCCGATGAGCGGCGCTTCATGCTGGAGTGCCTGCACGAAGTGCTGCGGGAGGCGGGAGAGCCGGAACTGGCGGCGGCGCTCCCCTGGCTGGAAACTCCCACGACGCCCCTGCCGGAGGCGCGCCCCGAACGGCTGATGCAGGCCCTCTCGATCGCCTTCCAGTTGCTCAAAATGGTCGAGGAACGGGCCGCGGTGCAGTACCGGCGGCTGACGGAAACGCGCGAGGGTCTGGCCGCTGTGCCGGCGCTGTGGGGCGAGGCCCTTTGCCAGTTGCGGAATCGCGGGATCGCCGGCGAGGAGATCGCCGTCGCGCTGCCCGAGGTGCAAGTCGAACTGGTGCTCACTGCGCACCCCACCGAGGCCAAACGCGCCACCGTGCTCGAGCACCACCGCGCCCTCTACCTGCTGCTCGTCAAGCGCGGCGAAACCCGCTGGACGCCCTACGAGCAGGAGTCGATCCGCGCCGAGGTGCTAGCGCGCCTGACCACGCTCTGGCGCACCGGCGAGATCTTCCTGGAAAAACCCGACGTCGCCTCCGAACGGCGCAACATCCTGCACTACCTGCGCAACGTCTTCCCCGATATTATCGGGCTGCTCGATGAGCGCCTGCGGCAGGCATGGGCCGCGGCGGGCTTCGACCCGGCCCTGATTGACGACGTGGATCGCCTGCCCCGGCTCCGCTTCGGCACCTGGGTCGGCGGGGACCGCGACGGGCATCCCCTGGTGACCGCCGAGGTCACGCGCGAGACCCTGGCCGAGTTGCGGCAGCAGGCCCTGGGCATCATCCAGGATCAGGTGCGCGAACTGGCGCGGGCCCTTAGCCTCTCCGACCTGCTCCAGGCGCCCCCGGCGGAACTCCTCGCGCGCATCGCCGACGTGACCGCCGCCATGGGAGCCATCGGCGCACAGGCAGTGAAGCGCAACCCCAACGAACCCTGGCGTCAGTGGATCAACCTGATGCTGGCTCGCCTGCCGCTCACCTCGCCCCTCGAAGCGTACCACTACCGCGCGGCCTCCGAACTCGAGCGCGACCTGCGCCTGCTCGCCACGGCCCTCGACGCCGTGGGCGCGCAACGCCTGGCCCGGCACTTCGTGCATCCGGTGATCCGCAGCCTGCGGACCTTCGGCTTTCACCTGGCCGCGCTGGACGTGCGCCAGAACAGCCATTTTCACGACCTGGCCCTGGGGCAACTGCTGGCCGTCGCCGGCTTCGCCGATCACAGGGTAACCACGTGGGACGAACCCCGGCGCATGGAGCTGCTGGAGCAGGAACTGGGTTCGCCGCGACCCTTCGCCGGCCCGGCGGCGCGTGTCGGCCCCGAAGCCGACGCGGTGCTCAGTTGCTACCGGGTGCTGCTCGACGAACTCACCACCCACGGACCGGCGGGTCTGGGGGCGCTGATCGTCAGCATGACCCGCAGCGCAGCCGACCTGCTCACGGTCTACCTCTTCGCCCGCGAAGTCGGCCTGGTGCGCGACACTCCCGATGGCCCGGCCTGCCCCCTGGCCGTTGTGCCCCTGTTCGAGACGATCGAAGATCTGGAGCGCAGCGCCGCCATCCTGGCCACCTTTCTCGATCACCCTCTGACCCGCCGGAGCCTGGAGTTGCAGCGGCAGTTGCGGGGCGAGCGCGACCTGGTGCAACAGGTGATGATCGGCTACAGTGACAGCAACAAAGACGGCGGCCTGGTGGCCAGCCTGTGGTCGCTCTACCGGGCGCAGAAAGCCATGGCCGCAGTGGGGCGGGAGCGGGGCGTGCGTATCCGCTTCTTCCATGGGCGGGGCGGCACGATCAGCCGGGGGGCCGGGCCGACCCACCGCTTCATCAAGGCCCTGCCGGCGGGGACGCTGGGCGGCGACCTGCGAGTGACCGAGCAGGGCGAAGCGATTGCCCAGAAGTACGCCAACCGTCTGACCGCCAGCTACAACCTGGAACTGTACCTGGCGGGCGTGAGCCGCGCCACCGTGCTCGAACGCCACGCGCCGGGGGAGGCGCACGTCCTCGAACCGGTCATGGACCGCCTGGCGGCCCTGAGCCGGGCGGCCTACGCCGACCTGATCGGCAGCGCAGGCTTTCTGACGTTTTTCCGTCAGGCCACTCCGATTGATGCCCTGGAGCAGAGCCGCATCGGCTCGCGGCCCACCCGGCGCAGCGGCCAGGCCACCCTGGCCGACCTGCGGGCCATTCCCTGGGTGTTCAGTTGGAGCCAGGCGCGCTTCTTCCTCTCCGGCTGGTATGGCGTCGGCAGCGCCCTTGAACACCTCCACCAGAGCGATCCGGCGACCTTCGCGGCGCTGCAACAACACTTCCTTGGCTGGGCGCCGCTGCACTACATCTTCAGCAACGCCGCCACAAGCGTCGCCAGCGCCGACCCGGAGGTGATGGGCTGGTACGCCGACCTGGTGGAGGACACCGCGTTGCGAGAGGCCATGCTCGGGCGTATCCTCGCCGAATACCGGCGCGCGGTGGCTATGCTGGAACGGCTCTACGACGGCCCCCTGGCCGAACGGCGGCCCAACATCTTCAGCATGATCGAGGCGCGCAATCCTGGACTGCGCATCCTGCACCGCCAACAGATCGAACTGCTACGGGAATGGCGCGCGCGGCGGTCACGCGGCGAGGATGACACGGCGCTGCTGCCCCGGCTGTTGCTCACCATCAATGCGATTGCGAACGGGCTGGGTTCCACCGGGTGATACCCTTCTCAGCCGTCCATGCCGCCGGGCGGCACCATGCCCGGTGAAAACGAGGGTATGGGGGAACATGGGGAAACCAGGTTTCCCCATCCCCCTGCTCGCGGGCTGCGCC